>DKNS01000166.1 GCA_002469765.1 Flavobacteriales bacterium UBA7382
GGCGCCCTTGGCGTCTTGCACGCCACGCATCACCGCTTCCAACAAAGACACCTCCAGACTGAACAAGTCGTCGATGCCCAGACGATACGAGATGGACACCGCGACATAGCCCATGCGGGCCAAGTCTTCGCACAACGGCACCACATCGGTGCCTTCCTTGCTGCCCGCCAAAAAGAATCCACCATGTGCCAACACGACCACAGGCCGGCTCGCGTATGTGTCTCCTGATGGGCGGTACACGTCCATGAAGAGCTCTTCATTTGCGCCTGACGCTCCAATGTTGCTGCCATAGGGCACGTCGCTCGTCACCTCCACCTCGTCAAAGATGCGGTAGCGGTAGCGCTGGCCATCGCATTGGGCCCAAGCTTCACCCCAGGGCCAACACATCCCCACGACGAGCCATGTCGTCGCGATGAGTTTCATGCAGAAATCCCTGGTCATGTGATGAAGGTACATCACACGGCCAGGGATTCACTTGTCGAGGCGTCGTCCGCTTATTGCACCGCCAATCGTCTCGATGCTTTCACGCCGTTGGACGACATCACAGTCACGTGGTACATGCCGGCCTTCAAGCGTCCAAGCTCAAGCTGAACTGCGCTGCCTTGACGCACCCGCACAACGTCCACGGCACGGCCACCCGCGTCCAAAACACGGACCACATCCGTGGCCTGCACACCTTGCAACCACACCTGTTCACGGGCTGGGTTGGGCATGAGGCTCCAGGTGGGCTCGCCCACGTTGGACAAGCCATCGACATTCCCGGTCACTGCATTGACAATGGCACGGAATTCTTGGTGGTACAGATTGGCCACACGCGCATCGTGCACAATCACGGTGTTCTCGTCATTCACGTTTTCCGCGCTGGACGACCAGTTGTGCGACCCCGTGATCACAAGCGGATCAGACCCCACCTCGCTGTGGTCCACAATGGCGTACTTGTGGTGGCAGTCGCCGCTCACATCGTGGGCGTATGCCTGCACGCCGTTGCTGATCAAATTGTCAAACTCACTGCCTGTGGTGTTGACCTGCTCAATGACCCCGATGGGGCTGACAAAAAAGCTCTGGTTGAGCTCCACAATGGCGTCGCCAAGGTCATCCCGGGTCAACGTCAAAAGTGCGAATTCCAAATTCGAATTGGCGGCTTCGATCTCGGCAAGGATCGCCGCATTGGTGCCGTCCGATGGGGAGAAGTACAACTCCACAGGGCTGCCCCCCACGAGGAAGGCCACGGGCGTGTTCCACGATTTGTCTGCACCAAACTTGGCATTGGCCGCGTTGGGCTCCATGCCTTCGGCACCCCACATCTCTTGGAACTCGATCTCGTAAGCTCTGGCCAAGCTTTGGTCCTCCAACACGATCACGTTGTTCAAGTCACTCACCAGCTGGCCTGTCGTGAGGTTGGTGGAACCCGTCAACACAAAAGCCTTGTCCGCGTGGTCGGCATCCCCGACGATGAACTTGTTGTGCATGCCGCTGCCATCGCCGTCTGTGCGGGGATGGGTGACCACAGAAGCGTCGAGGCTATTGAGGCCGATGTTGGCGTTTTGACCTTCATAAATCCAACGAATCTGAACGCCATTGGCCGCGGCGACATTCACAGCATCTTCCACGGTCTGGTCGTTCAAATTGTAGGCAGCCACATCCAACGTGTGTTGTGCGCTCATGATCCACGCAGCCACCGTGTCATTCATGTCCGTTCCAAGAGAAAGGGCCAACTCGTCCGTGGCCACACTGTGGTCCACCGGCCCGTTGAAGTACACGTGAATGTCTCCGGAGCTTTCCGACACCGTCGCATAGGGACGGATGGTGGACACGGCTGAAGAGCCATCCTCCAACGTGGACACCGCTCTGGCGTAGTAGATGGTGCCCGGCTCCAAGCCTTCCAGGTTGACAAAATGGCTCGGGGTGTTGTCTGCAAGTGCACTTGCAGTCGCGCCCAATGCTTCAGTCAAACCGTATTCGACTGTTCCATTGCACGCCAAATCCGTGGTCCATGACAAGGTGAAACTGGTCGTGGCCAAATTGGTTTGGGACACCGGAGAAGTGTAGCACAAGGCAGAAGCGGGAATCAAATCCACCGGTCCACGAGGGAGCAGTTGGTAGCCGCCGAAACCGTCGAACGAGAATTGTGAGACGATGCCGAGCATGTCGACTTCACATCCCGTCAACTCCAACCCCACCAAGCTGTTGCTGGTGCGCACGTAGATCACACCCGACTCACCTGCCGAGGTGAAATCGTACTGGTTGTTGCCTGTGATGAAGGTGCCCGCCAAAGGGAAGGTCACGCCGTTCACTCGCACGAGTTGACCTTCCAAGTTTTCGCCCAGTTGGGACGGGGTGATTTCAAGCGGCTCAGGCAAGGTGCCCGCGCCGAAGAACTCCACGGCCGTGAGGTCGGGACCAACTTCCAGCAACCCATTGTATTCTGTGATTTCACCCGTGATGCTCAGGCTGTCTCCAATTTGTGGGGTCGCCTCCCACGCAGACCAATCTTGGCCGGGGTAGATCGCAATGCCCGCAGTGGCGTCTTGCAAGTAGCGCACCGAACCGAGGTTGTCGTCACTGGTGACCACACCCGTAACCGTCACGGTTTGTCCAATGTTGTAGTTCTCGCGCATGTCGAGAATGTTCTCTTGCGCCACCGACGTGATGGTGACGAAGGTGGCTGCCAAGGCCAAGGTCGATTTCAGTTTCATTTTGAGATGTTTCTGTTCTGCAGTCCTTTCAATTCAAGCACGGCGCTCAACCGCACCATGCGGGGAGGGCCCACGAAGACCTCTGCCCGTCCGCTCCCACCTTCCAACCCATAAGGGTTGGGGGCGTATTGGGAGTTGTTTGTCGCGTCGGACACGTACAAGACGTCCAGCGCGTTGGTCACGCTCAGGCGCAACCGAAGCAGCGCATTGTCGGACACGTCAAACGACGTTCCCGCGTTGAAGTTGAGCAAAGCGTACCCTGGTGTGGTCCACACGTCTTTGGGTTCCCCCTCGGTGATGACGTCGCCCGGAGAAAAGTTGGCGTAGTGCTGCCAAAACCACGTGTTCCGAATCGAGAAGTACGTGCCGCGCTTCGGGCGGTAGCTGGCCGCCAAAGAAACTTGTCGCTGGGCAGCGTCCCCCACCTTGACCCCGTTGAGGTTCACCAAGGTGTCGGCGATGCTCTGGTCCGCCACACGAGTCACAAAGGTGTTGGTTGTGCGGTTGACCAAATCCACGCGCTCGTTGCTGGTCCAGCGCCAATTGCCTGCGGAGACCACCCCTTGCACGTTCCATTTGGCTGTGGGGTCGTAGGCGAAGTCCCATTCGACGCCGGAGTGCACCGCGTCCGCGTTCAACAGGTTGTAGCCCAAATTCCGGTCCACATCGTCGATCACCGACAGCGCGATTGCATTCCACTCTTCGGCACTGGCGTTGCTTTCGGCCAAAGCGATCATCGCTTCACGACCGGCCACTGTGCTGGTGTCCGCGTACACCGACAATTTGGAATCTTTCCACAACCCAGACACGCCGTAGAACCGGTTCACGGGCTTGTTTTCCCAACCCGTGCGGTACGCATTTACGTTGGAGGCAAACTTGCCCTTGGCGAACTTCACACCGACCTCGAAGGCTTTGACATATTGGCTCTCGTACCCCTCAATCACATTGTTGTTGATGTCGAACACCGAGTTGAACAAGGGCGCCCTGTTCAAGTATCCTACGTTGGTGTAGGCGTTCAACCACTCGTTGAAATTGTAGTTGCCGCCGGCCTTGATGGTGGCGCTGTTCAAACGCTCCCAGTCCGTGGTGAAATTGGCCAGCCCTTCGTGGCCTGCCGTAAGGAAGGTCGTGTCTGTCTGCCACTCCGTCTCGCCAAGCACGCGGTACTCGTCGGTGGAACGAACCTCGTAGGTCGTGTCGTTCAAGGTCACCACGTTGGGACGGAAGTAGTCGATGGCTCGGTACCAACTCTGGGCCCCCGACACGTTCACAAACGCCGAATAGTTGTATTTGTCCACTTCGAGCTGGAAGTAGGAACCTCCCCAGGCGACTTGGCCGTCGTCGTGGTAATAGTACTTGTCCCCGGTCCGCAATGGCGCGTCGAAGTCAGAGTTTTGATCGCGTCGGTCGTCAGGGGCATCGTAGTAGTCGGCCCCGAACATGTCTCCGATGGTTCTGTAGTGACTGCCGGTGTAATGGCGCGCGTCCACCCCAGCGCTGAAGGTCACATGGTCGTTCAACGCCGTGTTGAAGTTGGACAGGGCCCCAAACCAACGGTGGTCGTTGTGGGCAATGCGGATGAAATTGGAGCCTTTCCGCTCGCCGTTCTCGTCCACATTCAAGCCATTCGGACCAAACTCAAAGAGTTGGTGTGAATTCCAGGTGCCTTGCATGTCGATGGTGCCATCCTGCAAGCGCGTGCCTGGCGTGCTGGCCAACGCCTCTCCACCCCCGTTGCCAAAACTGGCGTAGGCCGTGGTGGTCAACGTGGATTTGTCCGACAAGCTCCACACGTCGCGGACCGTCACAATGGGCTTGAAGTATTGGTTTTGTCGTGGGTTGTAGCGGCGAACTGCGCCATACGTCGTGTCCACTTGACCTGATTCTTCGTTGTAGTTGTGGTAAACTTCCTCGTAGTTCACCATGAACTCGTTGAAGCCACGGCCGCTGTTCAGGATGGCCGTTTCACTCAACCCATCCACGACGCCTTGCAACTCAGTCTGGCCCGCCTCGTCTGTAAGCTCTTGGGCCAGGTCCTGATCGTACTCGTAGACCTGCATTTGGTACGACCGCTGACCATGACGCTGTGGCGCGCCAAATGTGGTGAAGCTCAAGTTGTGATTGCCAACTGTCTTGCGGCCCTTCAGGTAGTACGCGTATGCCTCCGATTCCAAACCGTCTGCGAAACCTTGGTTGGTTTTGTAAGACCCTACAAAGTGCAAGAATCCCTTGTCTCGGTTTCCGAAAACCCCGCTCAAGCTGTTTCGGACGTAGCCGTAGGAGCCAATCTCCGTTTGGTAGTTGATGGAGCCGTTCGCGGACTCATCTCCGCCCGTCAAAATGTTGATGGTGCCCCCCACAGAAGGAATGGCCAGTTTGCTGGCACCCAGTCCGCGCTGCACTTGCGTGGTTCGAACCACCAAATCAAGTCCTGCCCAATTGCTCCAGTATACCCAGCCATTTTCCATGTCGTTCATAGGCACACCGTCCACCATGACCGCCAAGTTGGTTTGGTCGAAACCACGAATGGTCACACGTGCGTCTCCATCCCCACCTCCTTGCTGGGTGGCGTACACCCCAGGGGTGGTGTTCAACACCAGAGGAAGGTCACGACCGGCCAATTCCTCCTGGATTTGGGCGGGCAGTACATTCGTGAAGGCCACGGGAGTCTTGCGCGAAATCACCATGTCCGCCGAGACCACGGCCTCTTTCATGATGAGGGTTTCCATGCGGAAACGCACCGAGGTTTCAGCACCTTCGCAGGTGATTTTGCGAGATTGGCTGTCGTATCCAATGTAAGACACCTCAATCAAGCCTTCTCCCTTGGGCACCGCCATCGAAAACAACCCGTCGAAATCAGTGGCCACAACAGCGTTGCCATATTTGACGTACGCTCCGATCAACGGGTCGCCGGTCAACGCGTCTTCCACAACTCCTTTCACGGTGCACAGTTGCGCATGCGACGTGAGGCCCAAGCACAGGGCCACAAGGGCCAAGCCCCAATGCTTCAACAACTTCATGCGGCTGCAGCTCACTTGCGAACCACGCGACGGGTCGCGCGTGCGCCATTTTCAAAGTGCACCTCCATGAGGTACATGCCCGCTGGGGCTGCTGCCAAAGACAGTTCCACCGTGCGGCCGCCGTTCACGGCCTGCCGGCCGATTTGCTGGCCAGCCAAGTTGTGCATCACCACCTCGCGGATGGCTCGCTCTCCCTTCACCCAAATCAGGTCGCCTGTGGCGGGGTTGGGGAACACTTCGAACGCCACGATGCTCGATGCCTCACGCACTTGGGTCGTGCCGCAGTCACAGGTATGCGAACCAAGGTTCAGGAACACGCTGTCCAAGGTGTAGTTCAACGAATCGCTGGACCACATCAAGCCATCCCACTCATCGACCACCAAAAAATCGTTCAAGGCGTCCACGTCGCCAGCGGTCACACTGGTCTTCCGCACCAGAGTGTGGTTTTGGGTCATTTCAGCCCAGCCTGTCGTGCCGGGGTCCTCTCCAATCTTGCCGAAAATGTCGATCACGGCGTTGGTGGAAATTTTACGAAGCACCATGGCATCGTTGCCATTGAAGTACATCGTGTTGTTTTCTTCGTAGACCGGGCACACCCACAAGTTGGCCGCCTCCGCGAGTTCGTCCCACACAGGGGCCTCAAAATCCACCCCGTCGGGGTCCTGCTTGTCAAGCACCACCACCACAACACTGTTCGCCGCCAAGGTGCCGGAGAGGTCCACCTTTTGGTTGTCTTGCGCAGCCGTGGCTCCGTTGGAGTAACGCTCCAAACGGTAGTCGCTCAAATCCACAGCAGCATTGGTGGGGTTGTAAAGCTCAAGGGCTTTGTTGTTGCTCCAACCTTCGATGTATTCCGAGATGAAGATCTCAGAGCACTGGGCCTGGGACTGAGTAGAAAAAGCAAAAAGGGCCGCACCAAACAAGCACAGCACCAACGCGTTGAAGTCGAATGTTTTCATGGAAATGGAATGAATCGTTTGGTCGCGAAGTTAACGCGTTTGCGTTTCCTCAATGGCCATTTTCACCTTGCGCGTCAACCCCTTCCAAACCAAGGCGTAACTGTGGTCAATCAGTTCGAGGAACATGGACCAAGGCACGTCGCCGAAAGGCTCTGGGTGCACGCTGTTCCAATGCTTGGCATTCAAGTAAGGCCCTGTGGTGACGCCCTCGAAGGACGCGCGCAACTCGGGAATAAGCCCTGGGTCGTATTTCATGCCACACCCAGAAAATTCAAACGCATCCAAAAGACAGAACATCTTGCCCCCCACTTTGAAGACCACGGTGCGCTCGTCAAACGGCATTTCCACCGTGGTTCCTGGCTTCGCCAAACAATGGTGGCGCAAGCGCTCCATGAGTCGTTCGTCCGGACTCATTCGACGTTGATTTTTTTCGCTTCCACCGCCGCGAGAATGACGTCCATGAATTTGTCGAATTGGATTCTCACGTCTTCCTCCTTCCCCGGATTCACCGGCGAAAACAACAGGTCGACCAACGAGGAAGCCCCGAGCATGTGGAGGGTGGGTTTCAATGCATGTCTCACATCGGACACCACCTGATCATCTCTCAACAACAGAGCATCTCCAAGGCGGCGCTTGGCCGACCACAGAGATGCTTCAAGTTTGGTCAAAAAGTCCAGGTAGGTCCCTGGATCGTCCTCAAACAAGGTGTCGTATTGCGCAAAGGTGATCTGCACATTCATCGACCCCGAAGGTAGGGGGTTATTCCTGGTACACGCGCACGTAATCGATGGCCATGAACTGCGGGAACAACGTCGACTCGTCGGGGTAACCCGGCCAGTTGCCACCAACAGCAATGTTCAAAATGAAGTAGAACGGGTCGTTGAACGGCGTGTCGTATCCGCTGTTATCCACGTGGTTCGCGGTGGTGAGTTGGAAATACGGCTCGTCATTCATCAACCACGTCATGGTGTCAGGGCTCCAATCCAATGAAAACACGTGGTATTCTTCGGCAAAGGTTGTGGGGAATTCGGAGTAGGTCACGGCCCCAAGGTTGGGATGTCCGCCACCGATCATTTCTCCCCAATGCGCCGTGCCATGCACGTAATTGGGCTGGTGCCCCAAGAGCTCCATGATGTCGATTTCACCGCATTCAGGCCACCCCACTTGGGAGTGGTTGGATCCCAGCATCCAAAGCGCCGGCCAGAGTCCTTGACCGTAAGGCAACACCGCACGGATGTCAATTCGGCCAAAGGCGAACTCTTGCTTGTCTCGCGAAACCATTCTGGCCGATGTGTAGCCTGCGCCGTCTTGCAGCGCGACGATGAACAAGTTGCCATCATCCAAAAAGGAATTGGCCGCGTCGGCGGTGTACGCTTGAGACTCGTTGTTGCCCCAACCGCCCGCCCCCAGCTCGTGGGTCCAGTTGTTCATGTCGATCTGCGTGCCTTCGAATTCATCTGACCACACCAGGGTCATGCCCGCAGGCGGGTTGTCGGGAGAGTGTGGCGTGTCGTACCCGCCATCAGGCAAGGTGATGTTCAACTCCGTATCGTCGTTGAGGATGGTCCCTGTGGCGACTTGCTGATTCCCCTTCAAGTATCCATTCACCGGATTGCCGAGCTCGATGGTGAAGTGTTCATCAGGCTCCAGCCCCTCATCGATGACGATGGGTACCTCAATTTGCTGAATGAGTTCCCCTGGTGCAAACACCAGCGTGCCGGCCTGGCTGAGATAGTCTTCCCCCGCTTTGGCGGTTCCTTCCAACGTTTCGAAATCGACCGTCACTTCCTCCTCGTAGGTGGCATCCAAACGGACTTCGAAGCGGAAGATGCTGTTGAACGTGTTCTCCAACAACGTCCTATCCGCCACAAATTGAATTTCTGCGTTGACAGGCTCGGTGGGGCCTCCACAATCGGAACACCCCACAGCCAGCAAGGTGAATCCAAATCCACCCAGCCACGTATTCAAGCGCTTGGATGAATTCATTCTGCCGTGAAAATCAGGGTGAAGTAGCCGCTGCCGACTGGATTGATGCAATCGCCACCTTGTTGCAAAGCACTCAACACCAACCGGTCTTCCGTGATTTCTGTGATGGTGTAAGTCGGACCAGAGTCCCACACGCCCATCCATCCACAAATCTCAGAGACTTCTGTGGTCAATCCCCCAACTGTGAACAAGTCCTCTCCATTGGGCCCTGCCGCCAACTCAAGCATGTATGTCGAAGGCTGCACGGTCATCAAGGTCTCAATGTATCCGTCAAAGGGATTCATCGTTCCACCGTTGTTGTTGTAGACGTATTCACCGTCTTCAGTAAACATCCAACGGTCGTCGTATTGAAAATCAACCAGAGCGCCAGCCGGAGAAGCATACCACTCCGAGGATCCTGGTTCTGGTCCAATGGCGATGGCTCCCGCGTCAGAACCAAACTTCCACGTCTTGGGGTTGTCGCAGCCCGTCAAAAGTGCCAACGTGCCCTCGCATGGGAGTTCAAGGGTCTTTTCAATGTTCACACTGTCGGCGAAATACGCCATGCCACCTTCAGCGTGACCTTGGTAGGAAATGCCGTACATGCCTTCCACATAATACACCACGGTGTCCACGGGGTCGTTGCTGATTTGGCCGTTTCCGAAGTTCCAAAGGTGGATGAATACGTCTTCGCTGGCTTCAGCCTCCACCACCACACGGTTGGAATCAATGCCAACGACGCCGTCCACAGTGTCGGGCAGGAAATACCACTGCACATCGGCAGACGGAGGGTCCGGCAAGCCAGGGCTTGTTTCCAAGTAGGGGTCGCAACCCACGGCAGCCAACAACAACGCGGCGCCAGCAGCGACCAGGGAGATGTTCGTCAAGTTCATTCGTAACCTGGATTTTGGGTCAAAGCCCCGTTCGACAAGGTGATTTCTGCGGTCGGGATGGGAAACAGCTCGCTTTTCCCTGGAATGAAGCCCTCGAGCACCTCAACAGCGCGGCCCTGGCGGACCAAATCGAAGAATCGATGACCTTCCAAGCCCAGTTCGACACGACGCTCGTGGTAAATGGCGTCCAAGAGCGCTGGCCCTGAAGCAGCCCCCGATTCCAAGGCTGGCACACCAGCCCTGTTTCGCACCATGTTCAAGGATGAGAGCGCAGTCTCATCGTCTCCAAGTTCGTTGCAGGCTTCAGCGTGCATCAACAACACGTCCGCCAAACGAATCACCCGGTCGTTGGATCCGCCGTTGGGGTTGGGGTCCCCGAAAGGCGCCAACTCAGCTGCAGGATTGAAATACTTGCGCGGGAAATACAGGCTCTGCATGCCCGTGGCGTCTTCTGTGAGTTGTCCCCAGTCTGAAGCATTGTCACCCAACAGGTAGACGGTGTAACCCAATCGAGGGTCCACCAATTCCGACACATTCTCTCCCTGCTGGACTTCCCACACTTCGAATTCGTCCACGAAGTCTTGGGTGGGCAGGTTGAACCCGTAACCGGCAAAGGTCCCGCGAGCGCGCTGAAAGACATTCGTGTAAGTCCCTTCGCTCCAGAATTGGGCGCCCCAGTTTCCACCAGAATTGTTGGCGTACTGAATTTCCCAAATGCTGCCAGGGCCGTTTTCACCGGATTCAGAAAAAATGCTGCCGTAGTCAGGATTCAAGAAGTACTCTCCTGAACCCACAACCTCTTCACAGCGCGCGCGGCACTCCGACCAGTTGCCCTGGTACAGGTGTGCCTTGGCGAGCAACGCATTGGCCGCACCACGTGTGGCGCGCCCTGTGGCAGAAACGCTGTAGGCACTTTTTTCAGGCAGGTTGACGGCCGCATCTTCGAGGTCTTCCACGATTTGGGCCCACACTTCTTCCGCAGTGGCACGTGGCTGGGCGTACTCGGAAGGCGCCAAAGGAGCTGTCACGAGCGGCACGCCGCCGAACGTGGTCACGAGGTTGAAGTACCAGTACGCTCGCAAGAACTTGGCCTCTCCGAGATAGGCGAGCTTTTGGAACTCGTCCATCTCAATGCCGGGGATGTTTTGCAACGCGATGTTGCAGTATGTGATGCCCTTGTAGGCGGTCTTCCACTCACCGAGCACGATGCCACTGGAGGGGTCGCCAAAGAAATTCTCGAACTCGAGCAAATCCGGCTCGTCGGTGTCACCCGATCCACCTTTGTCAGCGTCGTCGCTCACGATGTCTCCGAAGTACCACCTGAAGTGGGCTCCGTCTGAAATCTCCACCTGCAGAGGCGCGTAGCATGCGATGGTCGCAGCCTCTGCGTCGTCAGCGGTTTGATAAAAATTGCCCGCCGAGCTCCCGATGTAGGGGTCTCGGTTCAAAAAGTCCTTGGAGCATCCTGTGGATGCGAGCACGACGACCATCGCGGCCAACGCGCCCAACCAAGTGAGGTAAGTAGCTTTTTGGTTCATCAGAATGTCACGTTGATGCCCAGGTTGTAAATCCGGGGAGATGGGTAGAAACCACGGTCGATGCCGATTTCAAGCGTGCCGCGTGTGCCAATTTCTGGATCAAGACCAGAGTATGGCGTGAAGGTGAACAGGTTGTTCGCACTGGCATACACACGGAACTTGGAAATGCCCAAGCGCTCCAGGGTGTTGGAAGGCAGGGTGTAGCCCACCATCAACGACTTGATGCGCAAGTACGATCCGTCTTCAATGAAACGGTCTGACACACGGTTGTTTTGATTCAGATCCGAGTGCGTCACACGAGGGGTGTCGTACGAGGTGCCCTCGCCGGTCCAACGGTCCAACGCCGAGATGGGCAAGTTCGTGGTGTTGAGGTCGTAACGGAACATCCCTTTGTAGATGTCGTTGCCGTGGCTGCCCTGCAAGAACAAGTTGAAGTCGAAGTTCTTGTACTTGGCCCCTGCCGTGAACCCGTAGGTGAAGTCAGGGTGCGGATTGCCAATGACCACTTTGTCTTCGTTGTTGATGACGCCGTCGCCATTTTGGTCCACAAAAATCACGTCACCCGCTACCGCATTCACTTGCGAGGTGTCGGCCATGGCCTCTTCATCTGTCTGGTAAATGCCAGACGTCTCGAAGCCCCAAAAAGTCGCAATGGGCAACCCGATGTCGGTGATCGCCACGAAGTCGCCCGAGCCAAACACATTGCCCGTGAAAAGGGGCTGGTTCAAGCTGTCCACAGGTGCGCCGAGGTCGGTGACCTCGTTGCGGTACATGGAGATGTTCGCGTTCAAGTTGTACGTGAAGTCGTTCTCGCCACCTTGGTACCCGATGGCCAATTCCGCACCTCGGTTCCGAGCCGAGGCGACATTCGAAGGTCCGGGCTCCAGACCTGCGGTCCCAGGATTGGGCACGTAGGCCAACATGTCCAGGGTGTTCTTCTCGTAGATGTCGAAAATCAGGTTCCAACGGCCGTCCATAAAGTCGGCGTCGACACCCAAGTTGATTTGCTCGCCCGTCTCCCATTTCAGATCCGGGTTGGCGATGGCCACAGGACCAGAACCAATGGTTTGGGCTTGCTCGCCGCCAAGGGTGTAGTTCAATCCATTGACGATCACAGGGTTGTATGCGTAATCGCCTATTTCCGCGTTTCCGTTGCGTCCCCAGCTTCCACGCACCTTGAAAAAGTCAATCCAATCTTTTTCTGCGAACCATGGACGCTCTGTCAAGTTCCAAGCCGCAGAAAAAGACGGAAACAATCCGAAGCGGTTGTTCAGGCCAAAGCGCGATGAACCGTCGTAGCGCAAGGTTCCCATCAATGACCACTCTTTGCCCAAGTCGTAAGTCGCACGCACGAACTGACCAAGCCAAGCGGTTTCGCTGATGCCGTCGCTGGACCGCGGGACTTGGGGTGCCACGTTGAGGCTGTTGCTTAAGAACGCATAGTTGGCATCGTTTGTGGCCAAGCTGTCGCGAGACGCAGTGATGCTCGTGGCGCTGGACTCCAGTGCGGAATAACCTGCAATCACCTGAAGCTTGTCCTCGTTCTCAAATTCTTTCGTGTACGTCAAGGTGTTCTCCCACTGCCATGTAGACCACTTGTTTTCCGCACGTGTGAGAGAGTTCACCTCGCGGAATTCAGTGGCGGGGCGGTTGGGGTCACCTGGGAACAACGCCAAATCAAACGTGGGGAAGAAAATTTTCTGCGAGCCCAAGGCCAAGTCCACATTCACTGAGGAGCGGAACTTCAGGTTCGGTGTCAAGTCCATCTCACCAAACACGTTGCCCACGAAGCGGTTGGTCGTCCAGTTGTCGTAGGTCTGCTCGATCTGGTTGATGGGGTTGACAATGTCGCTGTCGATGTAGTCCGTGTAGGCGTAAGTGCCGTCAGGACGGGTCACCGGCGTCACCGGATCGATGTTCAACGCACGCAACACCGGGGTGGCAAATTCATTGTTTTCCGCAAGGGCATTCCGCTTGATGTTGGTGAAGGTCACATTTTGGCCCACCCTGAACCGATCGCCGGCTTGCTGCTCTGAATTGACACGGAAGGTGGTGCGCTCAAAGCGTCCCTTTTCTCCACCAATGATCCCGTCTTGAGAAAAGTGGCTTGCCCCCATGGCGATGCTCGACGTCTCGGTGCCGTTGGTGTACAGCACACTGTGGTTGGCCATCGGTGCACGCTGGAACATGGCGTCTTGCCAGTTGGTGCCCTCGCCCAAGCTCGCAGGATCAGTCAACCCCGGAAGGGCCGACAAGCCTGCTGCAGCGCGGCTTTCGTTCATCAATGTGGCGTACTCTTCGGCGTTCAACAACGCCATGTACTTCCAAGGCTCCTGCGTTCCAACATAGCTGTCGTACGTCAGAGTGGCCTTGCTGCCGCGGGAACCTTTTTTGGTGGTGATCAGCACCACGCCATTGGCGCCACGGGCACCGTAAATCGCGGTCGACGCAGCGTCCTTCAAGATGCTGATGCTCTCGATGTCAGACGGGTTCAAGTAGTCGATGCCTCCAGAAGGGATGCCGTCAACAATGAACAACGGGTCAGAATTGTTGATGGAGCCCAAACCCCGGATACGGATGGTTTGGGTGGACCCGGGCTGACCCGAGTTTTGGGTCACCTGCACTCCGGCAGCACGGCCTTGAAGGGCTTGCTCCGTGCGAAGGACAGGGATGGAAGTCGCCTCCTTGATGTCGACAGTGGTCACCGCACCGGAAATCTTGCTCCGCTGCTGGTTGCCGTAGCCGATGACCACGGCCTCTTCCAGACCAGCCACATCGGGTTTCAGTTCCACTTTAAGGTCGGACACAGTGTTCGCCACAGTCAACTCCTGGCGGAGGTAACCGATGTACGAGAACACCAACGTCGCCCCCGATTCCGCAGTCAGGGTGAATTTTCCGTCGAGGTCGGTGGCGGTGCCGGCGTACGAGCCTTTCACCGTCACAGACACCCCCGGCAAAGGCATGTCCCCTTCCACGACGGTTCCACCCACGGAGATGGTTTGGGCCCACAGCCCTGAACTCGCTCCGAAGAGCAAGATCAGGGCGGCGAGTGAAGTCAAGCGTTGAATCATTTCACGAAGCTCCAAGAAGCGCGAGCTCCCTCAGTTGAAATTTGAACAGAGTACACCCCCGCTTCCCATGAAGCGGCGTCGATCACAACGTTCTGTTGGGCAGAACGCATGGCGAGAGTCGCCACCAAACGGCCTTGCATGTCACGCACATCCACAATGGCATCGCCCAAGAGTGGGGTGGCCAAGCGAATGTTCAACTGGTCAACCACAGGTACAGGGAACACAGATGCCTCCAAGGATCCCAAGTCTTCAATGCCGTCGACAGTCATTGTCAAGCTGGCAGAGGCTGTGCATCCATTGGCGTCTGTCGCAATCGCCGTGTACAGTCCGCTCGCCAAAGAATCGGGGCTCACTTCAATGCCGGTCATGTTGGTCCACACCACCACGTAGTCGGGGGTTCCACCAGACACTTCAGCAGAAGCTTGTCCGTCGCCTGCACCGGAGTCTTGGCTCACCAAAGTCACCTCAATCAGCAACTCTTCTGGCGCATTCACAGTGAATTCAGTTTCGTTGGAACAACCGTCTGCACCTGCAGCGACCAACATGTGGGTGCCTGCGGCGATTTCCATCATGCCATTTTCAATGGCCATGCCTCCCACGCTGAATGTGGCACCTGCGATTTCCACAGTGGCTGAATCCAACATCACCGAGCCCATGCCGTCGTGGCAAAGCGCGTCCATGACAGTGAAGCCCGCATTGGGTCCCTCCCCGAACACACAAGAACCGTCGTCCTCTGTGGCGTCGGCGTTGTAGTTGCACGCCGTGGCGTCCGTGCAGCCAGGTACGGGCTCTGCGTTGCACAGGGTGCACTCGTTCCAGCACACCGCATCCAATGTGGCGTCGCCTGCCACTTCGTAAACACGGTTCACGAATTCACCTGTGGTCAATGTGCATGGTTCCCCTCCGGCAAATTGCTCATCCACGGTCCACCCGTCCAGAGTGAATTTGTACTCGATGTTGCCTGCTGGCAGGTTTTCAATCGTCAACTCGTAGATGTCGTCGCCGTCGTCGTCGGTCATCTCGGCACAAGCGCCGCACCAACCGTTGAACGAACCGTTCAAGTTCACCATCGCGTACGCTCCAGTGTATTCGCTCAAGTCCACCTGGAAGGTGATGTTGCCTCCTTCGGCGCCACCACCGCCTCCGCCACCGCCGCCGGTGCCGTCGCATTCGCCACAGCTGTCGTAACAAACCACATCCAAGGTGGTCGATTCAGTGACGTCGATCGTCCGGTTCACAAAGCCGTCGATGGTGCTGGTGCACACGTCGCCGTCCTCGAACATTTCTTGCTGGCTCCACCCGTCCAAAGTGAATTTGTACTCGTAAATGCCAGGAGCCAAATCAACCTCCAACTGGTACACGTTGTCGCCATCGTCGTCCGTCATCGCGGCGCAACCACCGCACCAACCGTTGAATCCGCCGTTCAAATTCACTTGACCGTAAGTGCCGGAGTAGTCGTTCATGTCAACTTGGAACACAACCAAGGATTGAGCAAGTGCGCCGATTGTGAGGCCGAGCGCCATGGCCAGAGAGAAGAGATGTTTCATCAGGTAAGGTTTTGGATTCAATTCAGTTCAGTTCAAATTCAACACTTTGTTGTTGGACGCGAAGGCCAAAAATTCCAGGTTCAACCACGTACTCCAGATTCATGCCAATGAACCCCAACTCTGCAGTGGGAACGCGAAAGGGGACAGTTGTGGTTGCACCGGCATCGACCAGCACCCTCTTGTAGGCCTTGAGCTTGTCCACGCTGGGTGTGATTGACGCCACACGGTCTTGGGTGAACAACATGATCACTTCGGTGGAGGATCGATTGCCCTTGTTTTCCAACACAACTTCTATGTCGAGCGTGTCGCCGACCGTCAATTCATTTGGATTCAACAACCGAATCGCCGTCGTTTCAACCGCACTGTACGACAAACCTGACCCAAATTCATACTGAGGGCGCGCCGAGTAGTGCTTCTCCGTGTGCTTTCGATCGTAGGTCGTGTGAGAAGACGCTTCGCGTGGCCATGAGAACGGCAACTTGCCAGATGGATTGTGGGATCCACTCAACACCTTGGCGATGGCTTGTCCTGCAAAGTCACCGGCCAAATAGGCCATCACCACCCCGTCCAAATCATCCTCCACCTGCGAAAACGTCCTTGGTCGCCCCTCGACAAACACCGCCACAAGAGGCGTGCCTGTGGCACGGACTGCGCGAACCAATTCCAACTGGTTGTCGGCCAACCGCAAATCTCCAATGTTGCCCATGAATTCGGTGTAGGGCATCTCACCCAAGAACAGCACCGCCACATCAGGACGAGCCCGTCGCAAGGCAGATGACACACGGCGAATGTCCTCCCCTGTGAATTCCATGGATTCAAGCTCTTCAAACTGAACCCTGCCCGGGCCAAATTCGTCGCGCATGGCCTCCACAGCAGTCTTTCTGCCCGGGTTGTTGTACTTCGGGTTCTTGCCTTGCCATGTGCCTGACCAACCCCCATTGAGGGCATTCAGCGAGTTCGCTGTGGGGCCGGACACAAAGACGTTTGCAGAACCTGCAATCGGCAACACGTCGTTTTCGTTCTTGAGCAATGTGATGCATTCCAGCGCCGCTTGGGCGGGCGCTTTCTCCAAAGCAACGCGCTCTTCGGCAGTCAACATGTCAGGCAAGGTGTCACCGCCCTCCTCCAACAATCCAAGACGCTCTTTCAAGGTCAAAATGCGGCGCACACTCAGGTCAATGCGTGCTTCAGAGATCGCTCCTTCCGCGACAAGTTCTTTCAACAACACCGGGAATTCCCAGTCTTGGGGAACCATGCTCATGTCGATCCCTGCAAGAATCGCCATGCGAATGGCGTCCTTGTGTGTGGCTGCAACTTTGTGCCGTGATTTCAAATAACGGATGTCCTCCCAATCCGTCACCGCCACCCCATCGAAGCCCAACTCACCTCTCAGGAGGTCGGTCAACACAAATCGGTTGGCGTGGGTGGGGATGCCATTCATTTCACCGCTGTTGACCATGACGCTCAAGGCCCCTGCCTCCACTGCTTGGGCGAATGGAGGAAGGAAGATCTCCCGCAACTGACGCTCAGGGATGTACGCTGGGGTTCTGTCCTTCCCGCTCCAAGGCGTGCTGTAACCTAAATAATGCTTAAGCGTTGCGGCCACTTTCACCTCACCTTCCTGAAAACCTCGGACCATGGCTTCTCCCATATCCCCCACGAGTTTGGGATCTTCTCCAAACGTCTCCCAAAAGCGAGGCCACCTCGGGTCACGGCCCACATCCAACACTGGGGCGAAGTTCCATGGGATGCCACAAGCATGAATCTCCTTCGCAGTGCCTTCAGCCATGACCCGCACCAGTGCAGTGTCCCAGGTTGCGGCCAGGGCCAATTGCTGGGGACCAAGGGCTGCGCCATAGGTGAACGTCGCTCCATGGATCGCATCAATGCCATAAAGCGTAGGAATGCCTTTGGCTTCCATGCTGGCGGCTTGAATGTCACCAATCAGCCCCTGCCATTGAGCTGCGGGGTAACTGTGGCCCGCCGAGTTTAGAACACTTCCAATCTTGGAAATCGCGAAGGCCGAGTCCAACCTGGTCTGGTCCGTGCGGTGTGGCTCCTCTGCCTTGTGGTTTTCTCCCACACACAACATGTCCAGGGTCAACTGGGTCATTTCGCCCACTTTGTCCTCCATTGTCATGGCTGCCAAGATGCCTTCGACGTGGGCCGAAGCTCTGTAGGTGCACAACTCGGCATCCGACACGCTTTCACAAGGAGCGTCCAACTGACACGCTTGCAGTCCACACACCAAAGCCAACACCACTCCAGCGATGTGGAGACAGTGCATGTGAAGCCTGATTTGGGAGAAAAGGTGAATCATCTGAACCATTGAAACAATCAAGGCAAAGGAACCACAGGGCTCTATGCCTTTGGTTTTCAGCAGGGAAGCATTGTCCAGAAGCTGTCAACTCGTAGGGTGACTGCAAGCTACATGAATCTCTTGAATAATTGGACACGCGCCAACCCAAAATGGTGTCTTAAGCACGTGGTTGGCGCGACCACCAAGTCAATGCCATGTCCAACCCCAATCGGTAATCGGCCATCACCTCAGTCGGCCCCACCGTCATGCTGTCCGACCTCAAAGGCACAGGTGGGGCGATTTCTTCCCAACGGCGCCCTTGGTCGTCTCCCCCTTCGAACAGGCGGTCGACGGTGCCGTTGTAAGCCAGGTGGCCTTTTTCAAACAACTTGTTGATCCCAGGTCGGTCTTGAAACCACCACGAGGCCAAGTAGTCCGTGGTGCTCTGGGTGATGTGGTCTCCTGACGGTCGGGTTCGGACGACAAGGATGCGTTTGGCCCCGAGGTCCAGCGCCTTGTCCAAAGGCAAGGGATCGCTGTATCCGCCGTCGAACACCCAGTCATTTCCCCATTTCACTTGCCCACGGGTCCACATGGGCAACGTCGCAGAGGCCACCAAGGCGTTCAGCCATGCGTCTGATTGGGGCTGAACGTACATGGCCTTGCCTGTCCCTGCATGCGTCATGACCACCCAAGCCTGGGTGGTCCGTTGGGCCTCTTGAAGCGCCTTTAGGTCGAGCGGGGCATGCACCATGACGTGACGCTTCAAATGCCCCAAATTCATGACCCCTTCGTCACTGAAAGCCGCACTGAACCGGATGAATTCTCCCTCCCCGAGCAACTCCCGGACCACGCGCACGAAATACTTGTGTTGTCCTGCCAAGTATGAAGCCATCACCATGGCGCCGGCACTGACGCCCAGCGCTCGCTGGAATCGCATAGGACCCAACAGCATCAAGGCATCCATCACCCCCGCCGTGAAGGCACACCGCAAACTGCCTCCTTCCAGAATCAACGTGTCGTAGGTATGCAGTGGAGACTTCACGCAACAAAAAAACGAAAAACCTCAGGGAGGGTTGCCCCTCACATGTCCCAACGCGGGCAGGAAACACACTCCTTCTGCGAACGACCCCAACGAAGGGCGATGCCTGCGGCCACGTAATCGGCACGCCAATGCGAGAACCGCAGGGTTGCAAATACGTCGAGGCTTGGATGGACGGCCATCAAGATTTGGGCCTTGTTGTAGCGCGTCTTGAACCCAGGCGTCGGGTTGTCCAACACCCCGCCCTTGAGCAAGTCAAGCCGCGCGCGGCCGAACAGCCAAGTCCACCCCACGCTCCAACCTGGCTGCAAACGATTTTTGATAGACGTGGCCAAGGTGTCCGATGGCTCTCCCGTATTGGGGTCGGCCCTCAGCGCGCCGTGGTGTGCCAAGGCAAGCTGAGCCGTAAGTCCGACACGCGGCGACCAGACA
>DKNS01000099.1 GCA_002469765.1 Flavobacteriales bacterium UBA7382
GGCACGGTGCAGGCGGACATCTTGAAAGAAGACCAAGCCCAAAACACATGCATCTTCTCGACGGAGTTTGCGCTTCGGTTGATGGGCGACGTGCAAGACCACTTCATCCGTCACAACGTCAGGAATTTCTACTCCGTCTCCATCAGCGGCTACCACATCGCCGAAGCCGGTGCGAACCCCATCACCCAATTGGCGTTCACGCTGGCCAACGGATTCACCTACGTGGAGTATTACTTGAGCCGGGGAATGGACATCAGCAAGTTTGGGCCCAACCTGAGCTTCTTCTTCTCCAACGGCATCGACCCCGAGTACGCCGTGATCGGCCGGGTGGCCCGACGGATTTGGGCCAAGGCCATGCGAGAGAAATACGGCGCCTCCGCCCGGGCCCAAATGTTGAAGTACCACATCCAAACCTCCGGCCGCTCCCTGCACGCCCAGGAAATCGACTTCAACGACATCCGCACCACGTTGCAAGCGCTCTATGCGATCTACGACAACTGCAACTCGTTGCACACCAACGCCTACGACGAGGCCATCACCACGCCGACGGAAGGCAGCGTGCGCCGCGCCATGGCCATCCAACTCATCATCAACAAGGAATTGGGCTTGGCCAAGAATGAAAACCCGTTGCAAGGGGCCTTCATCATTGAGCAGTTGACCGACCTGGTGGAGGAAGCTGTGCTCATCGAATTTGACCGCATCACAGAACGCGGCGGGGTCCTGGGCGCCATGGAAACCATGTACCAGCGCTCGCGCATTCAAGAGGAAAGTCTGCACTACGAGATGCTCAAGCACACCGGTGAATACCCCATTGTGGGGGTCAACACCTTCCTCAGCAAGGAGGGGTCGCCCACTTTGGTCCCTGGGGAAATTATCCGTGCCACGGAGGAAGAAAAGCAGCGGCAACTGGACAACCTTACGGCGTTGCACGACATGGCAGAGGGCACCTCCTCCGAGGCGTTGGCGCGCATGCAAACGGCCGCAACGTCTGGAGAAAACATGTTCGACGTGCTGATGGAAGCCACCAAGAGCTGTTCCTTGGGGCAACTGACCGACGCCATGTTCGACGTGGGTGGGGCCTACCGCAGGAACATGTAATCCACGGCAGGGTATCTTGCCGCCATGCCTGACGATACTTCTCCATCCTGGATCCGTTCCGCCCGAAATGTCCTCGGCATTGTGGTGGGGGGTGTGTCTTTCCCTGTCCTGGTCACCTTGGGCCACGGCCTCTTTGCTTCGGCAGGGGTGGTTGGGGGCGATGCTCGTCTTGCGCCTGAAAGGCCAAACCGCGTGAGCTGATGTCCGCACGCACCGTCGCCCTCTGGGCCGGCCCCAGAAACGGCAGCACCGCGCTGATGTACAGCTTCGCCCAACGCGCGGACACCCGCGTGATGGACGAACCCCTCTTCGGGCACTTTTTGGCAACCACCGGAGTGGACCGCCCCTCCCGCGAAGACGTGTTGCGTACCATGCCCCTCACACCTCAAGCCGCTCTGGCTTCTGTCGTCCCACACCCCACTGACCAAGTGGTGTTCTTGAAGCACATGGCCAACCACCTTGAGGGGTTGGATTGGCGCGACGTCGACGGTCCCCGCCACATGCACGTGGTGCTCACACGACATCCAGACGGGGTGCTTCCCTCCTACGGCAGCCACATCAGCCACCCCACCATGCTTGATTTGGGCTACGCCCACCAGCTCGATCTCGTGAAGCGCGTCCCCGACCGCGTGTTGGTTGTGACGGCAGAGTCCCTGCAAGCCCGACCTGAACCCACCTTGAAAGCCCTATGCAGGGAACTCGCCCTGCCTTGGGACGCCAACATGTTGTCTTGGGCACCTGGTGCCCGGCTTGAAGATGGGGTGTGGGCCAAGCACTGGTACAGCGGCGTCCACGCCAGCTCAGGGTGGGAAGCCCGGACATTGAAACGCGGCGAAGTGCCGGCGCATTTGGCCTCCCTGCGCAAGGCGTGCGAGGTGCATTACCTTGCCTTGAAAGACTTCGAAATCTCCATTTGACATGGCCAAATTCAACCAACCTGACCCACGAAACGAAGGCACCTATTGCTGGGTCAACGGACTCGTCCTGCGCGAGGATGCGAAGGTGAGCGTCCTGGACAGCGTGGTCCAAGGCGGCGACGCCGTGTGGGAAGGCTTGCGCGTGTCCGACGGGCGCATCTACCAAATGGACGAGCACCTGAAGCGCCTGGTGGACAGCGCCCACGCCCTGCAGTTTGCAGACATCCCACCATTGGAAGATGTTCAGCAGGCTGTCTTTCACGTGCTCGCGAAAAACGGCATGACCGACGGCGTTCACATCCGCCTGACACTCAGCCGCGGCATGAAATCCACGTCCGGCATGGACCCTCGATTGAATGTGTTTGGGAGCACCCTCATCGTGCTGCCTGAATACAAAGGCGCGGTCTACGGCTCGGGACAATTGACGCTGGTGACCAGTGCGATTCGCCGGAACAGCCCCTCGTTCCTGGATTCCAAAATCCACCACAACAACCTGCTCAACAACATCCTGGCCAAAATCCAGGCCAACCACGCTGGCGCCGACGACGCCGTGATGCTCGACGAACGTGGATTCTTGGCCGAGACCAACGCCACGAACCTGTTCTTGGTGCGTGATGGGGTGTTGTGCACCCCCTTCGGCCATGCCTGCCTGCCAGGCATCACCCGAGGCTACACCTTGGACCTCGCACGCAAGCTTGGCATCGACGTCCACGAAGGGGACTTCAGCTTGACCGAGCTGTACACCGCCGACGAAGCGTTCACCACAGGCACCATGGGCGGGTTGGCCCACATCGTCGAAGTGGACGGACGGACGATTGGGACCGGACCAGGCACACCACCCGGGCCCGTGACCCAAGCCCTCCGGGACGCCTACGCCGTACACATCCCCTTCACCGCCCTGCCCCAACCATGACATGGCTGAAGTCGGTCGGCTGGGTGGCGTCGTGCGCCCTGATTTCTGTCGGACTCGGATGGTGGTTGGGCCAGGGGGCGCAAGATTGGATGGCACCTGAGGTTTCTAGACCCACCTCTATGAACTCCGAGGCCCTGAACTTGTTCCTGACCCAATTGCCATGGCAAGCCCACGTGGCACGCATTGTCGGGCATGCGTTGGGCTTGGCCTTGGGCGGGGTTCTTCTGGCGGTCAACGCCCCTCAATCCCGGCGAGACAGCTTGGCGTTTGGTGCGCTGATGGGATTGGGCGTGGTGTTCGACATGTGGCGTGTCCCGCACCCAGCTCCGTGGACTGCAGTGGGGTTGTCCACCACAATGGCGACGTTGTGGCTTGGATTCCGAGCAGGATGTCGATTCAGGAAGAAGCCGGACGTGACCTCGATTTGATCCAAGTGTTGGTGGCGATGCACACCACCACAAGTCCCATGCCGAGCAGGCTCAAGGAGGACATCGTCTCGCCATAAAGTACCCATCCCGCGGACAACGCCATGACCGCCCCCAAGTATTTGAACGGCATGACCATGCCTGCGTCTTCTTGGTGAAGGGCCACGGTCATCAAAATTTGGGCGGCGATGCTCAGCAAGCCCACCAAGGCAGCCAAACCCCACATTGGCGTGGTCATCGGCATCCATTGGGGCATGCTCAGCGCCCCCATGATGGGAAACGCCAACAGGTGAAACCACACCACCACCCCCACCGGGTGGTCAGAGTCACGACATTTCATGGTCGCCAAGTACGCCACTGCTGCCGCGGCCGCCGCCATGAGCCCGAGCCCCCACATCCCCCAAGACACTCGGGGGTCAAATCCTTTGACCATGATGATGCCCACCAATGCTCCGCCGAGCAGCAGCCACTGCTTTCTTTGAACTTTCTCCCCCATGAACAGAAGGGCCAACACCACGGTGAAAACCGGGCTGAAATATTGAATCACTGTGGCGCTGGCCAACGGAATGTGCCTGACGGTGTGGAAGAAGCCGGACAACCCCACCATGCCCGCCAGCCCGCGAATCACGAGCCACATGCGGTTGTGCCCGAGGATGGGAAGGTCGTTGGCTTTGAGGTAGACCACACACACGGCCAGGGACAACGCAGACCTCAAGAACACCAATTGGAATGTGCCCAAATCAGACAATTCCTTGACACACAAGTTCGCACATGTGTACAGCACGACCGAGGCCAACATGGCCAGGAGTCCGCGCCTCACCTCACCACCGTGACGGTGCCGCGCAAGTACGTGGGCACGAGGTCATGGAAACCTTTCACGTTGACGCTGAAGCCATAGACACCGTCTGGCACAAAATACGTGCCTTCGCCGCGCTGGTCCTGACCGTACCAGGATACCTCAGGGTCCGTGGTTTCAAAGACCAGCTCGCCCCAACGGTTGAAAATGCCGTACCAGAACATCTCTCCTTCAAATCCCGAACCCAAGGGGTGGAACGCGTCGTTCACCCCGTCGTTGTCAGGCGTGAATGCGTTGGGGACGTACATGTGGAATTCAACAGGCTCGAAGTGTGCCGTCACAATCTCCACAGGAACGTCGGTCAAATCGAGGGCCATTGGGTTGGCCTTCGCTTCTGGAGACGGCTCTGAAACAGCCACCTCCCAGTGGCTGAACTGCCATTCTTCTTCTGAAATAGCTTCAAAGACCACAGGCCCCATCGGTTCAAAAGAAGCAAACCACGTCACGTCCACCATGGCCATGTTCACCACCCGGACCTGACCCGCTTGCTGAGGGGACACCACCACGGTGAGATCGGTGTGAGGAATTTCCACGAAATGGGCCGTCACCATGCCTGCCTCGGAAACCTCGTAGTCGGCGTTCAACGATTCAGCGTCTGGCCCCAAGGCATTGCCTGACCAAGACCAATGGGAAAATGCCCACCATTCGTTGGGATCCGCCATCAGGCTGTGCAGCCCGACGTTCACGGTCTCCACGCTGGGATTTTCCTGCAACGTCAAACCGTCCAACACCACGTTGCCAGCGCCCTCAGGCCACACGTTGAACATGACCTCCTCTGGCGGCACTGGAATTCCGAAATGCGCCACCAGATGCGCATCCCCGGTCAGTGTCAGAGGCAACAGAGGGTCGTTGACGTTGGCAACATTCACATCTCCGGAAATCACTTGCCAATACAAGAAACTCACGCCGTACGCCTCTTCCGCTTCCAAGACAATCGGCACCTCGGAGAAATACCAACCCGTGAACGGGGTCATTGCCGGGGTGATGTCAACGGTGTTGATTTCCACCTCCCCTTGACCCACAATGTCGATGGTCAAGTTGACTTGCTCGATGTCGTAGCAGTCCTCCATGCCACCCACCACTTCATCCTCGCAACGGCTGTCGATGAAGTCCCGCAATTCTTGCAGTTCGTTTTGCCAACCGGCCATGGACCCACCCCATCGGTCAATCTGACGGGGCATTTCAGGCTCGATGACCGCCACCATGCTGTCCAACACAGCGTGCATGTTGGTGCATGAAAAGGCGGTGTTGCCCAAGTCTGCCCAACGGTTGATGTACATGTTCCAGAACGTCTCATTTCCAAGCAACGCATTGAGCAATGGAATGTGGCCCTGCCCCCCGAGGTTGCCCATACTTTCAGGGTTGCAAGGGTCAGCCGTAGGACCAGTGTTGGGCACCCCGGAGTAGTTGATGTAGTGCCCAAAACTGGCGTCCATGTCCCACAACGCATACCGCCAACGCTTGGCGTCCCCATCGGGATGGCGACCTCGCCACCAGGCGGTGTTCCAGTTGAGCCAGTCTGCAGACACAATGTAGCTGTTCAGGATGAAGTAATCGATGAGCGACAAGGGGTTCAGCTGGGTGATCGCGTAGTCGTAGTTCGCCGCGTCGGTCATGTCCTGCGTGGTGCAGAAGTTCACAAGATTGTACCAGTCGTCCCCGGTTCCGTACTCTTCCCAAGTGCCTCCCCACGTCTTCAGGAAATCCACAAAGTGCCGCGGCTGGTCGTAGTACTCCTCAGTGAAATCGACGTCGTCCACCTTTTCACGGTACTCATAGACCCCCCAGTACTGGCCGTTGAGGTACACGATGCAGCTTTCGTTCGTGCGCTCGTCCAGCTTCAAATCCGCGAGGTGGCTCAGGGTATGCACATACGCATCACGGATGTGCGCCCCCGGCTCAAAGGGGTAGTTGTCGTTGGCGGCTGCCTTGAAAATCAAGCGCTGGTATTGGTCCCTCGACTTGACGTGGAACATCTCGGCTTCCACGGCGTAGTTGTAGCCCATCTGGTCGCGGGTGATGTAGTCGAAGCCACGCTGTCCGTAAGCGTTGCTGTCGTTGCCGTGTTCGTTGCTGTCCCCAGTGGCTTCGACCCAAAACGTGCCATCAGCATGAAAGAACTCGATGTGAGCGCCTTCCCCATTCCCCCATCCCCACGTTCCATCCTCTTGGCCGTTGCCACTGACCGAAACCACAGGGATGGTGTGCGCGTCAGATCCCAAGAAATAGGTGTTTGTCGCGATGTAGCTCGGGGCTTTGCTTGGGGGCACATCGTCGTCAGGGTCGAACGCCACCGCACGAACCACAGTCGTCTCTGTGATGTTGATGGGGCCAGTATACAGCATGCTTCCTTCCGTTGGCGTGTAGCCATCCAAGGTGTAGTAGATGTCGAAGTTGCCAAGCACGGACAATGACACAGAGAGCGCGCCTGCATGGTAACCAGACTCCACATCAAATGAGGGGGTCGGAGCGTACCCAGTGTACATGTCAAATGGATCTGCGCCGTTTCCTCCTCCAGGGGAAGGCGTCACACAGACTTCCCAACTCGCACCACCATCCACATTTCGTGCCCAACTGTGGTCAGCTTGGGTGGTGTTGAATTCCGCACCAAACGTGAAGGACTCCAAGACGTTCTCCCCGGGATCTGCGAACACCAAAGACTCTCCTTGACATTGGTTGATCTTGAAGTTGGTGTTCAGAAAGCCTCCCACGTACAAGTTGGTCGCCAACTCCCCTTCACCGGAGCACATCACCACCAGGAACCCTCCCGCTGGCACCGTGGTGCCTGCAGGAATTTCAAATTTGTCCACGTTGCCGAGGTTGTCCGAAAGGAAATACCCTCCCAAGTCGACGTCCGCCGCAGTGGGGTTGAAGAATTCCACAAAGTCTTCGTTGTCGCCCCCCACCCCAAGGGTGTAGTTGCTGCACGAAAATTCGTTGATGACGACCTGGGACGTGGCGCCGAAGGCCAAGATCCACCCGACCAACAAACTCGCGCCTCGCTTCATCCAGTTTCCTCGGCTCATGGGCAATGGTTCGTGTCTCAATGTTCTCTTGCTGTTCACTTCACTTCAAACCTCACCACCACCGATGCTTGTTCATTCACGAGTCGAAGAACGTAGCTGCCTGCCCCGAGGTCTGACTTGGAAAGTTGGACAGAACGGCCTGTCACGATGCGCTGAAGAACGAGTCGCCCCTGCATGTCCATCACGTCCATCGCCCAAGTGCCAAGCGGGAAGGTGACGGTGCTGAAATCACCCATCGGGTTGGGCGCCACCTGGATGGCGGCGGCGGCGTCGAGCGAAGTCACGGACATCACACATCCATCAACCATGGTATGCAACGTGTTTTCATAGCTATCATTCACGACGTCAACGACTTCGGCGAGGCACACTTCGTTGCCCGATGCTGACCAATACACCCGGAGGAACGGCACCCAATCAAGGTTTTTGTGGAAGGAGTCGCCTTCGTAACTGAGCCCCACCACCTTTTGGCCTCCTGGAACAAATGATGGCGTGATGTTGTACCCAATGGGGTCGGCCAAGCTGATGGCGTCGCTGATCTGAACGCCCGTGAAGTCGAGCTCGTAACCGACAATGCGGTTGTACTCGTTGAGCACGTGCACGTCGAAGTAGTTCATGTCCCAATTGACGCCCGCCACCATGAAGTGCACAGTGTCAAAGATGTTGGTGATTTCCTGAACCGGGAATTGGCATTTGTCGTGCACTCCGCTGCTGTCGGGGTGCATGTGAGCTTCGTTGAACCACTGGCATTGTGACATCAAGGCCGCGTCACTCACCGTGATTTCGCCGTCTTGGTCGATGTCCGTGCACGAGGCTGGGGGCAAATCGTTGCCGAGGATGCCTTCTACGTAGGCCACCGCGTCGGAAAATTCCTGGGCGTCGTTGTTGTCCAAATCGCCGACGAGCGCCGTGCCGCCGCACTCTCCGGTGCAGTCCGTTTCAGCGGTGCCAAACAACACCCCGTTGCAATCGTAGAACGGCTCGCATCCGTCCACATGATCCACCACCAGAGCGCCGCTGCTGCGGTCGAGTTGAATGCACACCGCAGCATGGTTGTTCTCGTAGGAGTTCTCTGCACGGCCCAAAGCGTCGGGAATGAAGTCGTAGTTGGCCCGAACCACAAGGTAGTAGGTGCCGTCCTCGACGTTGGTCACGTCAATCCACTGGCAGCTCAAGCCGGCCCCATAGATGTCGCCGCATCCCGCAGAAATGCCCATGTTGCCGCAGCCGTACTGGCCTGTGCCTCCTCCACTGCATTCGAGATCCATGACGCAAAAGCCGTTCTTGAATCCGATGGGAATCAAGGTGCCGTCCAGGCCAAACAAATCGTACTTGGCGTATCCATTGTGGTGCCAGTGTCCGTGGCAATCGCCCCATTCAAACTGGTTGTTGCTTTCTTGACCCGGCACGCCAATGTAATAGTCGAGGTCACCAATGTTTTTAATGTGGGTGGTGAAACGAACCAACTCCCTGGCACCGTATCCGTTCAGACAACCCTCGTCGATGTAACAATCCGACTCGTTCACCTGCATGACCTCCGTGGACAGGCTGTTGATGATGGCGTCTTCGACCACAATCAAATCTGGACCGTTGCATTCGGGGTCGCCAGGATAGACGCAAGAGCCGTTGTCGAGCTCGGCCATAGGGCTGAAGTTGCACGCCTCGGGATCTGTGCACCCTGTAGGAGGGCCAATGAAGTCGAATTCCCATCCCCAATCCGTGGTGCAGGGACCGTCGAACGAAGCCCAACGCACCCAGTACGTCACGCCGGCTTCAAGCAGCACCGTCAACTGAGCTTCCTCGCCGCATCCACCTTGGTTGTCGTCGAAGTAGATGGACCCTTCGTTCGTGTCGTCGAAATTGCCCATCTGGCAGTAATCGTAGATGTAGAGGCGGGTGTCGCATCCGTTGCCACAGGAGCTGAAAGAGTACATGCCATTGCCCTCGGGGGTGAAGGTGTACCAAAACGACGACGTCGGTGCAGTCAACGTGCCGTAGTCCGCAGAAGTCAGCGGAATGGCGTCGTTGCATGTTTCGCCTGGAGAACACGCAAAAATGGCCCCTGCCGACTCTCCAAAGTCGCCGCCCGAAGCCATGATTTGGCCATCGAATGTGACGACGTACTGGCCATCGCCGTAGCCGCAACACATCCCATCGCCGAAGGAATCGAAAATTTCAAACTGCACGCATGGCTCATCGGACCCGGGGATGCACAAGGTGTCTCCGTAAACGGCATCCCCCTCTTCGTAGGGCCCTCCCGTCAACATCACTTCGCCGTCCAACGTAACTTCCCAAGAGGTTTCGCCAGGGTAGCCGTCGGTGAGGATTTCCACAATCAAGGTGCTCTCTTCGGCATCACATTGGGCGGCGGCTCCGATGGAAAGCGTCGACAACAGAAGTGTCACAAACAATGCAGACAGGGCTTCGTTGGGGCGGAAAAGGTTCATGACGTGCAGGTTTCAACGGTTGGGCTCTCGCGCAAGACACCGCAAGATATGCCATCCCTAGAGGAGACACCTTTCCTTCTTATAAGGTTGCATGAATGTTCGTCACTGGGTGCCATGGCATATTTTTGCCGCATGGCACACGATCACCACGACCACTTTGAGCCCGAACAAAACGAAATTGGAGGACCCGTTGTTTTTGCCCTCTTTCTCTTTGCCATCGTTGTTGTAGCGATCGGCATGATGGCCTCCTGATTCAGGAGCCCCCCTTCGCTCACCTTCCCTGAACCAAAGTCATTTCCTCAACGAGGTGACCTGCTCCCGCGTACACGTCCATCACCCACAAGACGTAGCGTATGTCCACCATGATGTTTCGGCAGCGAGTTCCGTCAAAGAGGATGTCGCTCATGGTGCTTTCCCAGCTTCGGTCGAAGTTGATGCCCACCAAATGCCCCTTGTCGTTCAAGGCAGGAGAGCCTGAATTGCCCCCTGTGGTGTGGTTGGAACCCGTGAAGCAAACCACAAGCTCACCCTCTTCGTTGGCGTAGTCCCCGTATTCCTGAGCTTCCAGGAGCTCGACCAGCCGCACGGGCATGTCAAAGTCGGGGTCGCCGGGCACGTGCTTCTGCAAAATACCTTGAGCCGTGCTGAGCGGGTTGTACTGCATGCCATCATAGGGTGCACTCCCCTCCACCTTGCCGTAGGTCAAACGCAACGTGCTGTTGGCGTCGACGGGGAAGACGCGTTCAGGGAACGCGTCCCTCAGCGCCTGGGTGTACGCCTTGGATGCCGCAGCAATCTCTGAACGAAGGCGCCCGTACTCGGGAGCGACCTTGGCGAAGTAATTCGTGCGAAGCTTTTCAATCCACACGTAAGCAGGGTCCTTGGCAAGCTTCTTCCACGATTTGGGGTTGTCGTTCTCCAACAACTTGGCCATGGCACCTGCGTCGTCGAACACGCTCTTAGAAAAAACTTTGTCGGCCCACGCCAAGCCTCCTCCAGCGCCAGCCACTTCAGCGGCCAATCCTTCGGGGGCCAACTCGGCTGGAACCCACTTGAGGTATTCCTCCACCAGTAGCCCAAGCAAACGCTCGTCCACCTCGGCAGCGTAATCCCTGCGGAATCCTTCTTCTGCCTCGCGCAAGCGCGTCAGGAGCGACTCTTTCGCCTCACCCTCGGCCTGGCCTTCAATCAAATTTGAGAACCCATGGGCGTAATTCAAAACCTCCGGACCATAGTAGGCCAACTCAATGAACAACGACCGCGCTTCTAAGAATGGGAAGTACTGGGCGTTCAAAGCCGCAATTTCTTCCACCACCGAGGAACCAGACACCTTGTTCAATTCGGCCTCCAAAGTGCGTTTTTTGTCAAGCGCATGGAGCTCGGCAAGGCCTCGGTTTTGGCCTTTCCATTTCTTCCAGGCATTGGCCACGCTGCTTTGCTTCGCGGCGTAAGCGATTCGCAGTGCGTCGCTGGAGGCGCGGGCCGCGTTGATGACGGCCAAACCCTCATCACGCATTGAAATGCGCATCGGATTGAGACGCTCAATGACATGCTCCACCGCATCCGAGGTGAGGTATTGCTCCGTCCGTCCAGGAAACCCAAACACCATGGTGAAATCCCCGTCCTGAACCCCAGAAACGTCCACGGGAAAGTGGTGCTCGGGGACGTAAGGAACATTGTCCTCGGCGTACGCTGCGGGATTGTTGTCACCGTCTGCATAGATGCGGAACACGCTGAAGTCCCCTGTGTGACGCGGCCAAACCCAGTTGTCGGTGTCCCCGCCAAATTTACCTACAGCTGAGGGAGGCGCACCCACCAGCCGCACGTCAAGGAACACCTTGCTGGTGATGAGGTAGTGGCTGTTCCCAAAGTCAAACTCGACCACTTCGCCTTCCAACCCTTGACCCTCGGTGGCTTCCTCGACAATGGCCTTCACTTCCTCTTTCCATCGGATGTCGCGAGCTTCCCCTTCCAACCCAGCGCAAGCGTCCAACAAGCGTTGGGTCACGTCTTCAATCCGATCGATGAACGTGCAAGTGAGGTCTGTGTTGGGCAACTCCTGCGTTCGCGTCATGGCCCAAAACCCGTCGGTCAACAAGTCGTTGTCCACAGTGCTGTGCTGTTGGATTTGGCCATAGCCGCAATGATGGTTGGTCAACAACAACCCCTCTGCACTCACCATCTCAGCTGTGCAGCCACCGTTGAAATGCACCACTGCATCCTTCAAACTGCTGTGGTTGATGCTGTAAATGTCCTCTGCCGTCAGCTTCAGCCCCATGGCCTGCATGTCCCCTTCGACCACCTTCAGCAAGGTGGGAATCCACATGCCTTCCTTTGCGGAAGTTTGGGTGGAGACCACCAAGGCCAAGCACAGCGTCAACGCGCCTTTACATGTCCATGTCTTCATGGGTCCAAGATACCCCAGGGGCTTCGACGGGTGCAAAGGCTCTATTACATTCGTGCCATGGCACAATCCAGCTCCAACTCCCAGCTTCAGCCCCTCCCATCCGATTTGCTCTTGGACCTGAGGAGCGACACCGTCACGCGCCCCACAGAAGGCATGAAAGCGGCCATGTACGCCGCGGAAGTGGGCGACGATGTCTTCGCCGAAGACCCCAGCATTCGTGCGCTCGAAGCGCGTTGTGCGGATTTGATGGGACATGAAGCAGCGCTGTTTTGTCCGTCGGGCACCATGACCAACCAAATCGCCATTCAAGTCCACACCCGACCAGGCGACGAAGTCGTGTGCGACCGACTTGCCCACATCTACAATTACGAAGGTGGCGGCATCGCCCGAAACGCAGGGGCGTCCGTACGCTTGTTGCAAGGCGACCGCGGACGGTTCAACCTGGAGGAATGCCTTGGGAACATCAACCCTCCCGACAGCCATTACGCCAGGACCACCCTTGTGGCGGTTGAGGACACGTGCAACAAGGGTGGCGGCTCAGTCTGGAACCTCGCCAAGCTCGAAGCGCTGTCTCTCGAGGTTCGGTCCCGAGGACTGGCCTTTCATCTGGACGGTGCCCGGGCATGGAACGCCTTCGTGGCGCGCGGCCAGTGGGGCGATGTCAATGCCATTGCGGCCTACGGTCGCTTGTTCGACAGCATTTCACTTTGCCTGAGCAAAGGCTTGGGCTGTCCTGTGGGCTCCGTACTCGTTGGGCCCAACCCCTTCATCCAAGAAGCCCACCGTGTCCGCAAGGTCATGGGCGGCGGCATGAGGCAAGCAGGCAGTTTGGCGGCAGCAGGGCTGCACGCGTTGGACCATCACGTGGCACGTCTTGCCCAAGACCACACCCACGCCAAGCAACTCGGCGACACGTTGGCGGCGCACCCCGATGTGGCGTCAGTCGATCCGGTAGAAACGAACATCGTCATCTTTTCGTTGAAAGGAAACCAAGCAGACGAGGCCGTCCAGGCCTTGGCGGCGGTTGGAATCGGCTGCTTTGCGTTCGGGCCAGACAAAGTCCGCCTGGTGACCCACTTGGACATGACCTCTGACGACGTTCACGAAGCGTGCCGCCGCATGACCCAGGCCCAACTTATTGGGCCACAAGTCTGAGGGCGCCCTTTCGATAAGGACTGGTCAAAGTGTACACTCCGGCTGGCAAGTCTGACGTCAAAGCCATCTCGGTCCCGAGTTGAACCCACGTCGCGTCCACACGGCGTCCCTGTGCGTCCCAAAGTTGCCACGATGCCACGTCCACGGTAGACATCCCAACCAACGATGTCCTGCCCATAAATGGGTTGGGCACCGCCAACACCCCGTCCCATGAGGTGGTGGTCAAGGTCTCGCCTGACAGGTCTTGCAGATCACTCGTGCAATCGTCCACCGTCAGCACCATGACGTCCGAGTCGGAGCAACCAGTGGCGTCGGTGACTTCGAGTCCCAACACGGTCGTGCCTGACTCTGCCGCGAATTGGAGCAACGGTGTCGACGCGCCGGTGGACCAATTGTAATTCAATCCGTTGCCCAAGGGCCCCAACAACGTGATCAGGTCGCCATCGCAGGCGAACACGTCGGGACCGAGGTTGACTTCAGGCACACCCACAACATCGACCCACACGTATTCAGACACCTCGCATCCTTCCAGCGAGACCACAGAAACCTCACACAAGCCCGAGGGCAAATCGAACACAGTTGTGCCGATCAATTCGGTTTGGCCCACATGCCAAGTCACTGCATCAAACTCTTCCAATTCCCCCACGCTCACGAAGCCACCCATCGCCCCGAGTTCACAATCAGCCTCCAACGACACGGTCAGCGCCAGGGCTTCCGGCTCTTCCACCTCGATGGTTTCGTTGTAGGGAATGCCGCACACGTCTGCTTCAACAACGTATGTACCTGGCATCAACCCAGACAAATTGGTGCCTTGGTAAGTGCTCCCCAGGGCGCCACTCCAATTCCAAGATGCGCCGAGTGGACCGACGTTGGGGTTCAACGTGATGGTGCCGTTGGGGTTGAAGCCTTCTTCCAAATTGCAAGAGAGGCCAGACACACTGGAGCCAACAGCAAGTGACTCACTCAGATCGGTCGACTGAATGGACAATTCCACGGTGCCCGTTTGACCTCCCCAACCGTCGATTTGAATCAACAAGGATTCGCCACCTTCAAAGCACGGAGTCAACATTGTGCTTCGGTACGCTGCGGATTCACAGCCTTGGTCGTCGCTGGCATTGATCAACGTATACGATTCCCAATCTGCGCAGTCCTCGGCGGACCAAAGAGCAAGCTGCGTGTCAAACGACGTGGAGTCTTCGCAGGTGGAAATGCGATACGCCCCACCTTCTGCTGGCACTGCCCAACTGAGCCACAAGGTGCTGGTCGCATTGGGGTCGGAGAGGCACCAACTTCCGTAGATGTCGCACCCGATTGCGGGCGGCGTCACTTCCCCGGGCAGCACAGACGCCCCCTCGTTGGACCCCACCCAGTTGACCCCATTGGCCTCCACAGATACTGGCATGCACGGCAATTGACCTTGCAGTTCGTCGACAATGTCCAGCGAGATGGGCCAATCGTTGCCCGTGCCAGTACCTTGAAAGCCCAGGACCGGGGCCCCGTTGAGTACCACCCCGAAGCCCGTCCCTCCGTCGCCGTAACTGTCGCGGTGGACCAACACAAGCTCACTCCCAACGGCCACGCAAACCGTCTGGCTGGACGCGGTCAAGTTGTTGCCGTACACCTCTCCACCCAGGCCAAGGATGCCATCGCCACACCCTACGTCGGGATTGCCTCCCCACAACAAGGCGGACCCATCGCCACAACTTCCACCCTCCGGGATCAACTCCCAGTACATTTCATAGCCCCATGCGTCTGTGGTGATGTCCAACGACATCGCCACGGAATCGCCGTCGCATTGGGCGAAACCTGAGTGGCTGAGCAGCGCAACCAAGAGCAACAAGAGCGTTCGGAAAGAAGAAAAAAGGATGCGTTTCATGACTTGAAAGTTAAGGGCATCTCCCAGAATTTTGCCCCATGCTCATTTTGTTGTCACCTGCCAAAACGTTGGTCCCCTCCGCCCCGCTCACTGGTCAGTCAGACGGCACGCTCACCAAAGCGGAAGCCTTG
>DKNS01000037.1 GCA_002469765.1 Flavobacteriales bacterium UBA7382
ATCCCAACCAAACTCCGGAAGCAGTTTGGCGAATTTGAGCCAGCGCTGCACGCCCCCTCCGCCGGAAGGAGGCCAGTAGTAGCTGACCACGAGAACCCGCTTGCGTTGGCGGTTTTGAGGTAGCTTGCCTTCAGTGTCCGACATGCCTCAAATCTACGTCCACATTGGACTGCCCAAGACGGCGACTACCACCTTGCAAACGCAGGGATTTGAGCACCACAAAGGGTGGGCTTACCTAGGGACCCGCACACCACGCATGTTGAATGCAGACCCCACCTTCAAGGCGTTCGAGGCGTTTGTGCAACGAGGGGAGGGGGAGGTGTCGATGGTGCAAGAGGCCCTGGCGAACCGGTTGGACCGGGAAGGCCAACCCCTCATGATCAGTGAAGAGAACTTCAGCTTGGGGGCGTTTCGCGGACATCCAGGGAACCACCCGTTGTCGGAGACAAGGCCAGCCAAATGGGCGCGCTTGGTGCGGGCTTTGGAGCCATTCCGAAGCCTGATCCTGGTCAGCCTCAGGCCCTTCCGAGCCTCGGTCTTCTCAGCGTATGTGGAGTACCAAGAGCAATGGTCCAAGGACGGCCGAAGCCCTGTGGATTTGGTGAAGCAGAGTGACGTCATGGGCATGTACAGGACGTCGGCGTTCCGTGAGGAATTGGAGTCTCACTTCGGTTCGAGCGTCCACGCCTTGGCCTTTGAGGACGTGATCAAGGGCGAGGTGGCGTTTCCCGGATTCAAGTGGGAATCCAGAGGACGCGTTCCCAACACGCGGCAGCACCCCCGGGCAGAAGGGGGCGTGATTCGAGAGGTCGTGCGCAAGCGGCCCCTGATGCCTTTGGCGAGGGCAATGGCGCCGTACGCGCCCAACTTGGCTTATGCCATGTGGCGTGTTCGGTTGGCCCAGCAAGTCATGGTTCAACGCTGGGGTGAGCAGACGTGGAAAGCCCTGTCTGAGTTGGAGGCAGAAAGCGATGCGGCGCGAGAGGCGTGGCTCTTGTCAACGGTCGCGTCGAAGCAGGGTCAACCAGTCTGACATGCGCAAAAGGCGCAGGTTCAGGACGCCCTCCAATTTGTGCCACCGCGTGTTGGCCTCCACCCTCGCAAGTCGCGTGCGGGTGGCGTGCTGGGCAGCTTGAATCCACGCGTCTTCGGGGTGTCGTTCCCCATGCGCTTCTAGTGCACAAAGCAGGGCTTCTGCGTGATGCTTGACTTTTTCCAACCCAGGAGAGTTGGGGTCGCGAAGGGCGCACATGCCGGCAAGAACTTGATGCGCTCCGTTGGTGAGCCCTGGCGTCAGTTCTGCGGCATCGGCATGGGGCAAGAGGGTTTGAATGGCAAACTGGTGCATGGAGACGTAGCGCTTCAGCTTGGCTTGGGCCCCATTTTGGGAGGTGTTTTGGCCTTCCATCCGGTAGTACACCGCACAGAATGGATCGTTGGCAAAGGTGACACCCTCCTGGGCCAAGGCCAACCAGAGGGCATAGTCCTCGGCGAGGTGGTGGCCCTCCTCGTACGGGTGGCCTTGCAAGACTTTGGTGCGTGCAGCCACAGTGGGGTGGTTGAGACTCGGGGCCCAAAGCAGGCTCGCGCAGATGTCAGGGTGGCTGGCTGGCTTGGTCCACATGCGGAGTCCCGACCCAAACACCGCCATGGAAGCCCCTACCACATCGACGTCAGGGTGGTTGTCCAAGAAGGTCAGTTGCCGTGCAATTCGGTCCGGCGGCATCCGATCGTCGGCGTCCATTCGGATGACGACTGGCGCACTCACTGCGGCAATGCAGGCGTTGAGTCCGGCCACAATGCCCCGATTTTGGTCAAATCGAATGACACGGTGCGGCCTGTTCAAAGTGGCTGCAATGCGCGCTGCCAAAGGGGGAGTGTTGCCGTCGTCCGCCAACACCACGTCGAAGTCTTGGCAGGTCTGCGCGTTCAGATCGCCCAACATTTTTTCGAAGTTGGCGTCGGGTCGGTAACAAGGAATGACAACGGAAGCGCGCATGGGCGGTTGAAAGTAACGAATTTGCAGCCCGATGACGCTTAAGGAATGGACACATGAAGCAAGGTTGCGCGCCAGGATGGTGTCTCAGCCATTTCGGCGTGCGCCCAAGTCTGTGGGTTGGATGGTGGGCTCCGGCAGAAGCGGCACCACGTGGTTGTCCTCGCTCTTGAACGCCGATTGCACGATGCGCGAGGTGTTTGAGCCCGTTCATGTGTTGCACGTCGAACGGATGAAGGGGGGAACAACACATCCCGCATGGTCGGAGGATCCAACTTGGGACGCTTGGTTGACGGATGTGTTCAGGGGCCGACACATCACCCGCAGAACCGACCGTGACAATGTGGGGAGAAACCCAGCGGGTGCACACAAGCTTCTTGTGAAGGATGTGTTCGCCACTGGCCTGTTGTCGTCGCCTGTGGCGCAAGGCGTGTCCAAAGTGCTTGTCATGCGCCACCCTGTGGCCGTGGCGTTGTCCAAACAGGCGCACCGCCATTGGCATTGGGTTTGGTCAACCGAAGAATTCTTGAACCACCCGACATGGCGAGATGGGATGCTTTCTCCCTGGGTGGACACCTTGAGCAAGGTGAACCAAGAAGGTTCTGAAATGGAGCGTCTCGTGGCCGTGTGGGCGGTGATCCAGCGAATCTCTTTGATGTCGTTGCCCGCAGACGAGTTGCCCGTGATTCACTACGAACGCGCCGTGCAGGACCCGTGGGGAGAGGTGGTGGCATTGAAAGAGAACCGGGGCTGGGATGTGCTCATCTCCGCCTCGGAGTCTGAAGTGATGACGGCGGCCGGTCGGGTGTCGTTCGTGTCAAAATCTGCGGACACCGCCTCCTTGCCCAACCCCTCTAGGTGGATGCAATCTGTCCCAGGTGAAGACCGTGTGAGGGCGGAGAAGCTTTTGATTCAATTGGGGATGGCCGATTGGCATGACGACCAAGGCATGCCTGTCCCAGGGACCATTCAATCGTGGCGAGAGGCCCACGCACCGCCTCGGAGGTAGTCAAAAATCCTAGATACGTTCCCCGACTTGAGTCGCTTCCAAGCGAAGACGGCGACCAAACCCCACCAGACGGGGTGTCCAAACACCTTCCGGTGCACGGCACCCTGGGTGAATGCGGCTTGCGCGTTCAGGACCTGGCCTGAACTTTCGTCAGGGTGAAGGCGCACCGCGAAGGTCGTGGGCACCAACGCTCCGCCTGCACGCAGAATGTCGTGCATCAGAAGCACCTCTTCGCCGCCGTTGACGGGCGGCGCACCCAGCCCAAAGCGAGGGTTGAACTTGACGTTCCACGTGGCCAAAGCCCCGAGGTGGACCACCAACTCCATGCTGTTCACGAACTGAATGCGGCGCAGCGACGCGGTGCTGGTTCCGAGGATGTGGGTTTGGGTGTCTTGGTACGTTCGCCAAGGTGTGGAGCGGGACTTCATGAGTCGCGTGGTGACTGCGCCGACGTCGTGCCAGGATGAAGTTGGCGCATCGCCCCCCAGCCAAGCTGCCAACGCCTTGCACGCGTCAAGGTCTAGGGTCACGTCGTCGTCGCACAGCACAGCCCACTGGACCGACAGCTTTTGCAGCGCGTCCATCGCTTGGTTGCGCGAGTGACTCAACCCCAGTTGCGCTGATTGAATCACCCGCATGTGGGGACGATTCATGTCGTCGGATTCCGGGTCCAACTTGCCCTCCTGTGTCGTGTGTTGGTTGACGATGACGACGGGCCAACCGAGGGTGACCAGCTGCCCGACGAGCTCGACGTTGTCGAGGAGTCGGGCGTTCATGGTGCTGACTGCGAAGCCAACCAAATTCGTGGGGCTGGAAGTGAAATCCCGCATGCGCCGCACAAGTTAGTCTCGGGGGTTGTGCGAAACGGTTCCTT
>DKNS01000110.1:0-1277 GCA_002469765.1 Flavobacteriales bacterium UBA7382
TCGGAACTCCCGTAGTTTCGCATCATGCAGAACCCCACAGAACGCCTTGAATCGATGCGCGCCGAAGCCTTGAAGGGCGGCGGCGAAGCTCGGATGGAAGCCCAGCACGGCAAAGGCAAGTTGACGGCGCGGGAGCGGTTGCAACTGTTGTTGGACCCCGGCACGTTCCAAGAATTGGGACAGCTGGTGACGCACCGGTCTACGAATTTTGGCCTGGACAAACAGAAGTTCTTGGGCGACGGCGTGGTGACCGGCTACGGCAAGGTCAACGGCAGGCTCGTCTACGTGTTCTCGCAAGATTTCACGGTGCTTGGCGGCTCATTGGCCGAGGCCCACGCCCAGAAGATTTGCAAGATCATGGAAATGGCGATGGACAATGGCGCCCCCGTGATTGGACTCAACGACAGTGGCGGTGCGCGCATCCAAGAAGGTGTGGTGAGCCTCGGCGGCTACGCCGACATCTTCCACCGCAACGTGAAAGCGAGCGGGGTGGTGCCCCAGCTCTCGCTGATCCTGGGCCCTTGTGCGGGCGGCGCCGTGTATTCGCCGGCGTTGACCGATTTCATTTTCATGACTGAGGGCACGTCCTACATGTTTGTGACGGGCCCCAACGTGGTGAAAACCGTCACCCATGAGGAAGTCACTTCTGAGGAACTTGGTGGCGCAAGCACCCACGCCAGCAAGTCGGGGGTGACGCACTTCACAGCCGCGAACGAAGCTTTGGTCATTGAGCAGGCCAAGCGCGTGTTGAGCTATTTGCCCCAAAACTGCGAGGAAGACCCGGCTCGTCTCAAATACGAAGCCGCGGACGAGTCCCGTCCAAAGTTGGACACCTTGGTTCCGGAGAGTGCCCAACAACCGTACGACATCCGGGAGGCGGTGTCGGAGATTTTGGACCCCGACTCGTTCACGGAGGTGCAGCCCGATTACGCGGAGAACATCGTGGTGGGCTTCGGCCGAATTGCCGGCCGAAGCGTGGGGGTGGTGGCCAACCAACCGGCCTTTTTGGCCGGTGTGCTTGACAATGGTGCGTCCGTGAAAGCGGCGCGCTTCGTGCGCACGTGCGACGCGTTCAACGTACCGCTTGTGGTGTTGGAAGACGTGCCGGGGTTCTTGCCTGGCACAGACCAGGAGTGGAACGGCATCATCACCAACGGCGCCAAGCTCCTCTACGCGTTCAGCGAAGCGACGGTCCCGCGAATCACAGTCATCACGCGCAAGGCCTACGGTGGTGCCTACGACGTCATGAATTCACGTCACATTGGGGCAGACTTGGT
>DKNS01000110.1:1684-2625 GCA_002469765.1 Flavobacteriales bacterium UBA7382
GCGGAAGATCCAGCTGCGAAATTGGCGGAGAAGGAAACCGAATACGCAGAGCTGTTCGCCCATCCCTACAACGCCGCAAGCCGTGGATACGTGGACGAGGTGATTCACCCACGCGACACCCGATCCAAACTCATTCAAGCGATGGAGATGCTTCAGCAAAAGGCCGTGAATGCTCCACGGAAGAAACACAGCAACATCCCACTGTGACCTGGCAGCTGAGGTGAGGCACAAAAAAGCGGAGGCCGTTGGGCGCTCCGCTTTTTTGATGGGGACAAATCCCTGGCTGTCGCGTGCTTACTTGACGCGCTTGATCGAGCAGCCCACCGCCTTGGTTTCCGCCACCTTGATTTTCTTGCCTGCCGACAAACGGTCCAAGGCGTTCTCCAAGTAGCGTTCTTTCACGTCTTCAGCACGGCTCACATTGTCGTCGATGGATCCACGATACACAAGGGTCATGTCGCCGTCGAAGAGGTAGATGTGCGGCGTGGTACGCGCGCCCACGTTGTTGGCGAGCTTAGAGCCTTCGTCCACCAAGTAGGGCATGGTGTAGCCTGCTTCTGCGGCATGCTTGCGCATCGCCGGGAAGCTGTCGTCGCCTTCGCGTTTGGCCTCGTTGGAGTTCACAAGCACGGTGCCCACTTGACGTTCTTCCGCGAAGGCGGCCAAATTGTTATAACGGCCTTCCCAACCTTCCGTCTTGGTGCCGTTGCCGACCACGAATGGACAAGTGTTGCATGAGAAGATGATGAGCAAGCCGTTCTCTTGCTTTAGGCTGTTCAAGCTTTGCTTTTCCCCGTCCACGCCCATCATGGGGGCGTCGGGCATGGGGGCTGTTTCGCCGATGGCGAGCTCTTGGGCAAACACAGGGGTCAAGGTCATGGCCAGGACTGCCGCGCAGGAAAGGAGGATGGATTTCATGAATTCGGGTTTGGTTGATTCAA
>DKNS01000110.1:3019-8127 GCA_002469765.1 Flavobacteriales bacterium UBA7382
TCCATGGTCAACTCGTGGCCGGCGAAGGCAGAGGTGGTCATCAGCAAGGTGCTTTGTGGCGTCTGGAAGTTGGTCAGCAGCGCGTCGGCGATCTGGAAGTCAAACTTGGGGTAGATGAACTTGTTGGTCCACCCTTGGAACGGTTTCAGCGTTTGCGTGGTGCTCACTGAATTTTCGAGACCGCGCAGGGAGGTGGTGCCAATGGCCACGATGCGCTTCTTGCTCTCGATGCCGCGGTTGACCAAACGCGTGCACTCCTCGTTGATGAGGAGCTCTTCGCTGTCCACCTTGTGCTTGCTCAGATCCTCCACCTCCACTTCGCGGAAGGTGCCCAAACCGATGTGCAAAGTCAAGAACGCCATGTCGATGCCCTTGATTTCAAGGCGCTTCAGCAGGGTTTTGGAGAAATGCAAGCCGGCCGTGGGCACGGCCACCGCGCCCTCCTCGGAGGCGTAGATGGTTTGGAAACGGTCGCGATCCTCGGGTTCCGCATCGCGGGTCATGTAGCGGGGAAGTGGGGTTTGGCCCAACTGGTGAACCGTCTGCATGAATTCCTCATGCGTGCCGTTGAACAGGAAACGCAAGGTGCGGCCGCGCGACGTGGTGTTGTCAATGACTTCAGCCACCAACTCGTCGTTCTCGCCGAAGTACAGCTTGTTGCCGATTCGGATTTTCCGAGCTGGGTCCACGAGCACGTCCCACAAGAGGCTCTCGCGGTTAAGCTCGCGAAGCAAGAACACCTCGATGACCGCGCCAGTCTTCTCCTTGTTTCCGTACATCTTGGCGGGGAAGACCTTGGTGTTGTTGGCCACGAACACGTCGCCTTCGTCAAAGATGTCCACGATGTCCTTGAACATGCGGTGCTCGAAGGTGCCCGAGTCCCTGTGAATGATCATCAAGCGACTGTCGTCGCGGTTGTCGAGCGGATATTGAGCCACCAATTCTTCAGGCACGTCGTACCGGAATTGGGAGAGCTTCATGCGTTGCATTGCCATGGATGCGGGGTTGTGGAGTGAAGGTTGTTGGGGTCTCGAAAAACAGCCGTTTTCAGAGGCGCGCGAAAATAGCGCAAAACACCTTTGAAGTCAAGCCTTTGCGGCCTGAAACACCCGCCAATTCAGGACGTTGTTCGGTCGCGGTTCAATTCGGCCACAAGCGCCTCCACCGACCAAGCGTGGTCCACGTGAAAATCGCCGCTGGACACCCGGCACAAGCCGGTCAAGGTGCCGCCCACCCCGAGGGCGTCCCCGAGGTCCCGGGCGAGGCTGCGGATGTAGGTGCCCTTGCTGCAGTGGATGGTCATGTCGACGTCGAAGACTGGATGGCCATCGACACCCTGGGCGACGGCGCGTTCCACCCGGAACGTGTCCACCGTGACGGTGGACGTTCTGAGCTTGATGTCGGCCCCCTTGCGCGCGGCGTCGTAGGCCTTCACCCCGTCCACTTTCTTGGCGCTGTAAAGGGGAGGGCGTTGCTCCAACGTTCCTGTCAGTGAGGCGGCAGCCTGGGCGACAACCTCCTCGGTCAGCGCGGTGACGGCGGCGGGATTCGTGGCCCATGCGTCGACCGCCGTTTCCGCATCCAACGAAGGCGTGTGGGCCCCAAGCCGGACGGTGGCGGTGTAGACCTTGGCCTGGGCTTGAAGGTTGTCGATGGTTTTGGTGGCTCGGCCACAGCACACCACCAGCACACCCGTGGCCAAGGGGTCCAACGTCCCGGCGTGCCCCACCTTGATTTTCTTGGCGCCCGTGAATTCGCGTAAGGCATACCGAATCTTGTTCACCACATCGAACGAGGTCCAGGTCAGGGGCTTGTTGATGACCATGGCTTGGCCTTCCAGGAACGCCTCAGGACGGTCAAACGGCAAGTCGTGTGGAGGGTTTTGGGACATGGGGGTGTGAAGTTAGGGTTCGTGGCATTTGGCCTTCCGACGGGGATCATGAACAGGGCTGATCGCCATTGTCCAAGGACGGTTAGGTGGAGCGGCAGGGCCGTGGAACCTCATTAGGTGTGACGGGCCTGCAAGCAGGAGCCGACTTCTTGAGCGTGGCTGACGGCCTTTCAGCGCACTGCGTGAGGCATTGATTCGCCTCGCATTGTGCCTAAATCGCTGAAGCCCCGCCTCTTGTCCAGGTTTTGTGTTGCGTCGATGTGAAGGTGTAACCTTCTGGATTTGAACGTCGTATAAACGGGGAGTTGCATTTAAGTAACGTTTTGTTTACATTGGCTTAACATGAACACCTCGTCACATCTTCGCACTTGGGTGACCGCCTTGCTCCTGTCTTGGGGCGTTGTGAGTTCTGCCCAAGGACCGCTGGCCAAGGGCTGGGGGGTGGGGATGGATGCGTCTCGCTTTCTGGGCGGACACGCAGTTGTTCAAGTTGAGCGCGCCCAATCCTCCGAATTGCTTTGGCAGGTGGCTGCTGGTCCCTACGTGGGCACGGCCAACGGTCAAAACCCGTTTTGGAAAGGATTGAAAGGCGACGTGCTGACTGGATCCGTGATGTCCCTGGGCGCATTGGTGTTTCCTGCCCAAAACCCCAAGCTTGGTGCTACGTGGTTCTTGGGAGTCGACCTCTCTCGGGAGAGTTGTCGATTGATCCGTGACGCAGAAGGATTTGGGGTGGTCGTTCAAACGCGCGAAGAGGCCAGGCTTTTGGCAGGTGCGCAATGGGCAATTGGCCGCCATGTTGCGTTGCGTGCGCACGTCGGCATGGGTGTGGTGCGCGACCGGTTGTCTTCCCGAATGATGGGCGAAGAGGTCAGCGCGATGCCGATGGCGCGGCCTGGAGGTGTGTCGCTTGTTTGGCGCTGGTGAGCTTGGCACATTCTTCCGCAGACATGCCTGCGATGTCCTCGAATATGGCCAACGCCTGAAGGACGGTCCCCACTTTCTCAATTTTCAATCGAAGTCCGCCGTTGCGTTGGTACATGCTGGCGTCTTTGGCATGGTGCTTCAAGTAATCCAACACCCTCGCAAACGTGGCGCTCTGGAAATAGGCACTTTCTTCGTCCGACACAAACGCTGCGATGAGCTTGCCGCTCTTCAGCACCAGCTTTTCCATCCCCAAAAGTTGGGCGACCCAACGCAATCGGATGGTGCCCAGCAGTTCCTCCGTCTCTTCGGGCAGGGCCCCGAAGCGGTCTTCCAACCGGTGGCGGAAACCTGTCATTTCCTCTGCGTCAGACAAGTCATCCAGCTCGCGGTACAGGGAAATCCGCTCTGGAATGTCGCTCACGTAGTGGTCGGGAATGAGCAGGGATAGGTCGGTTTCGAGTGCCGTTTCTTCCACGTATTGCCCGCTTTCCACTTGCTCGGCCTCCATCAAGTCTTTGAATTGCTCTGCTTTCAATTCCTTCACCGCTTCCGCCAGGATGCGCTGGTACATGTCAAAGCCCAAATCGTTGATGAACCCGCTTTGCTCTGCCCCAAGCAAGTCGCCGGCCCCCCGGATGTCCAAGTCGCGCATGGCGATTTGCATGCCGGAGCCGAGGTCAGAGAATTGTTCGAGCGCTTGGAGTCGTTTGCGTGATTCCTCCGGCAACGCGCTCAATGGGGGTGCCATGAGATAACAGAACGCCTTTCGGTTGGACCGACCCACACGGCCGCGCAGTTGATGCAGGTCGCTCAGCCCAAACTTGTGGGCCTCGTTGATGAGCATCGTGTTGGCGTTGGAAATGTCGATCCCAGATTCGATGATCGTGGTGGCCACGAGGACGTCGTAGGCCCCGTCAATGAAGCGCGCCATGACGTCTTCGAGCTCCTTGCCGTCCATTTGGCCGTGGCCGACGCAAACACGGGCGTCGGGCACCAGCCTTTGGATCATGCCCGCCACTTCTTGGATGTTGCCCACCCGGTTGTGGACGAAGTAGGCTTGGCCACCTCGACTCAATTCATACGCAATGGCGTCGCGGATGGTCTCCTCGTTGAAGCCAGACAAAATGGTGTCCACTGGGTGGCGGTTGGGCGGTGGCGTCCGAATGATGCTCAAGTCGCGGGCACCCATCAGGGAGAATTGAAGCGTCCGGGGAATGGGCGTTGCCGTCAAGGTCAAGGCATCGACGTTGGCTTTGAGCGTCTTGAGTTTGTCCTTGACCCCGACCCCGAACTTCTGTTCTTCATCGATCACGAGCAGGCCCAGTTCTTTGAATTTGACGCGCTTTCCGACCAAGGCGTGCGTGCCTACCAGGATGTTCGTTTCTCCTGATTCGACCTTCATTAGCGTCTCGGTCAAGGCTTTGCCTGTCTTGAAGCGATTGATGTAGTCGATCGTCACGGGGAAGTCCCGCAGGCGCCGGCTGAAGCTCTTGAAGTGCTGCATCGACAAGATGGTCGTTGGCACGAGAACCGCCACCTGTTTGCCGTCGCAGGCCGCGCGAAATGCGGCGCGGATGGCGATTTCAGTTTTCCCAAATCCCACGTCCCCGCACACCAACCGGTCCATCGGCGTCGACTTCAACATGTCCTCGCGCACGATCTTGCTCGCGGCATTTTGGTCCGGAGTGTCTTCGTACATGAAACTGGCCTCGAGCGCGTGCTGCAGGTAGCCGTCTTCGGGGTAAGCGTGTCCTGGCGCAGACTTGCGCTTGGCATAAAGCTGGAGGAGGTCATAAGCAATTTGCTTGACTCGGCCTTTCGTCTTTTGCTTGGTCTTGGCCCAGGTGTTGGTGCCCAGCTTGTTGATTTTGGGCTGGGTGCCTTCCTTGGAGCTGTACTTGGAAATGCGGTGGAGGCTGTGGATGCTGACGTAGAGCACGTCGCCCCCACGGTAGGTGAGGCGGATGGCCTCTTGCATTTTTCCGTTCACCTCAATTTTGTGAAGGCCGCTGAATTCGCCGATGCCATGATCGATGTGCACCACGTAATCGCCCACCTCCAGCGCCATCAATTCCTTGATGGTGAGCGCTTCCTTGTTTTTGCGGAACCCTTCCTTCAGGCGGAAGCGATGGTACCGCTCAAACAACTGGTGGTCGGTGTACACCAACACCTTGAGCTCCTTGTCCACGAATCCCTCGCTGAACTCCATCGGGATGGGCTTGTAGGGCACTGGTTCCTCGTTCTCTTCTTGCCGGTCGTGGAAGACGTCGTGCAAGCGCTCGAGTTGGGT
>DKNS01000110.1:8504-10640 GCA_002469765.1 Flavobacteriales bacterium UBA7382
AGGTTGCTCGCAATCAGGTCAAACTGCTTGTTGAAGGCTGGTTGTGCGGTCATCCCGTACTTCAAGATCAACCGGTTGGGCCACGTGGTGCCCCCTCCAAACTCCACCACGGAGAACGGGTCGAGCAGCCCCTCGAGGTGGGTGCCTTCGAGGTACAAGTCCTCGGGCGGCGTGCGCTTCACCTCTCCGCCGAGCCTGTCGTAGTGCGATCGGGCGCGCTCCATGGCTTTGTCGAGCCCCATCTCGCAACGCTTCGCGTCGGCCATCCACATGACGGCACTTGGCGGCAAGAAACTGAAGAATGGTTCGTGTGCGTCGTGCAGGCTGGTGTTGCCCACGTTGGGCACCACGGTGGCCCGAGTCATTTTGGCCACACTCAGTTGCGAAGTCGGGTCAAACTTGCGAATCGAGTCCACGTCGTCCCCAAAGAATTCAATCCGATACGGGTGGTCGAAGCTGTAGGAGAAGATGTCCACGATGCCGCCCCGCATGCTGTATTGCCCGGGTTCGTACACGAAATCGACCTTCTCGAATTCGTACGCCAAGAGCACTTCGTCGAGGAAGTCCATGGTGTAGGTTTCGCCGAGGGAGATGGTGAACGTCTGGTCGCTCAGTTCCTTACGGGTGATGACCTGTTCCGCCAACGCTTCTGGAAACGTCACGACGATCAAACCGTCACGCCCGCCGTTGATTTCGTTCAACACCTCGGCACGCATCGCGATGTTGGCGTTTTCCACGGTGGCTTCGTCTGCGTATGGCACACGGGCGGAACGTGGGTAGAACAAGATTGGCCTGGCGTCCCCCAACACGGATTGCAGGTCGTTCATGAAGTACGCCGCCTGTTCCTTGTCGTCCAAGACAAACACATGATGCCGCGGGTTGGCCAATTCGTCTTCGTGGCTGAGCATTCCGGCAATGGCCAGCGGGATGGCAGACCCCACGGCGCCATGCATCTCCACCTTCGTCCCCTGGGTCTTCAGCGCGCCACGAAGGCCCCCTGCACGAGGGTCACGTGTGTAGAATTGAAGAAGTTCTGCGGGGCGCATGGCCCGCAAAGTTACGTGAGGCCTGTGCCTTGCCCCCCTCCACAAAGGGCTTTTCGGCACGTTTGAAGGGCATCGATGAGGTGGCGGTTCCCCACGTAGTAGGGGGTGCGTTCGTGCAGCGACTTGGGCACGCGGTCTAGAATCCTACCGTGGTCATCCAGCGCTTGTCCCCCGGCCTCCTCGGCTAACCATGCCAAGGGCGCACATTCGTAGAGCAGCCGCAGCTTGCCCTCGGGTTTGTCTGAGGTGGAAGGGTAGAGGTAGATGCCCCCGTGGATGAGGTTGCGGTGGAAGTCGGCCACGAGTGAACCGATGTACCGTCCTCGGAAGCCCACATCCACAGCTTCCCGGCACGTGTCGATGAAGTCTTGGGTGGCCTGGTTGCTCTTGGCCTTCACAGCGTCGTTGATGCTGTAGGTAGCCCCGCGCTCAGGAAACACCATGTCCGGATGGGACAAGAAAAACTCCCCCACCCCAGGGTCGAATGTGAAGCCGTGCACCCCATGTCCTGTGGTGTACACCAGCATCGTGCTGGAGCCGTACAGGACGTATCCCGCGGCCACTTGGGCGGTGCCGGCTTGCAGAAAATCCTGGTCTTGGAGCGGCTCGCCCAAGGGGGTGACCCTCCGGACAATGCTGAAGATGGTGCCGATGCTGACATTCACGTCGATGTTGGAAGACCCGTCCAAGGGGTCGATCAACACGATGTACTTGCCTGACCGACCTTCGCCTTGGTCTCCGCAGAGCACGTAACCGTCCCGTTCCTCCGACCCGATGCCGCAAACGCTCTTCCCGGAAGAGAGGATGCGCATGAATGCGTCGTCGGCGAAGACGTCAAGTTTTTGTTGTTGCTCGTCTTGAACGTTGGTGGCCCCGGAAGCCCCGAGGATGTTGGTCAGCCCGGCTCGGTTGACCTGTTGGTTCACGATTTTCGCCGCCACCCCGATGTCGGTGAGGAGCCGCGTGAGTTGGCCCGTCACAAACGGGAATTCCGCTTGCCGGTCCATGATGAACTCGCCAAAAGTGGGTGCCTTGATCATTGCAGGTACCTTTTGTTCAAAAGTAGCGGACCCTCGACAAGTCCGGTCGG
>DKNS01000110.1:10807-14042 GCA_002469765.1 Flavobacteriales bacterium UBA7382
CGACTTGAAAACAGGGGCCCGAGTCGAGGTGAATTTGCTGGACAAGAAGACGCGACTCCATGTCTTGTGGAGACACATGGTCCCGAGGAATGGACGATCTGGCACGTTTAAGGAATATGGCATCGGGTTCGCGAATGGGGGATTGTTGGGAACCAGGAACCGCAGTGGACTCGGTGTTCACCAATTTGGTCCTTCCGCATACCTGGCGTGGGGGGACGAGCACCAAAGGGTTCAACTCGGAAACGGCAGGAAGACTTTAGGCTGGAAAAACCAAAAAGGAAAGGGCCCCCGGGGTTTGACCTCCATGTGGGGGGTCAGGCTGGAATTCGTGTCTCGGTTGGTGCCTGTGACGGAACCGTCGGGGAGCACCACCATCCGCAGGCGCATGGGGTTGTTCTCGCCCTTGTTCTTAAGGNNACCCTTGCCCAAACCACGACCCTCCCCGACTTCGACAAAGGTCGGCTGTGGGGCAGTCCGCTGGCGGTGCTGAGCACAGGCCTTCACGGCGCGTACATCTTGGACGAACCCGCGGATGTGGGAGGCCTTCAAGGTGCGCGTCTTGAAATCAACGTGCTGGACCGCAAGGCGAGGGCTTACGTCTTGTGGCGAATGGACAAATCGGATGCCTCAGGGGATGCGTCGTTCGTGGAGTACGGACTGGGCTTCGCCAACTTGGGCGAGCTGGGGGGCCGGAACACAGCGTTGTCTTGGTTCGTCGGAGGACCTTCCGCCTACGTGGCCTGGGGCAACACACGAAGAACTTTGGAGTGGAAGCGCGGTCAAGGCAAGGGCACGTTGCCCATGACGGTGATTTGGGGGCTGCGGGCGGAATGGCTGTCCACCACCTCGGCGAGTGCACCCAACCGGGAAGTGGGGCTGTACATGCCCCTGTTCGCCAGGCTCCAGTTGCCCTTGGATTGAGGCCCCCTCGCGCGGGTCAGTCCTGAAGGGCGGCCGCCATGTCGAGGAATTCTGACACGCTCAACTGCTCGGCCCGTTGGCCTTGGAAGGGCTCGGGGATGCGGGTGGCGTCGAAGCCCCCGCTTTTGATGCTGTTGCGGAGGGTCTTGCGCCGCTGGTTGAAGGCCGCTTTGACGACCCGCACAAAGTGCATGTGGCTGACGCCATGGGGGAGGGTGGAGACGTCGTTGCGCACGAGTCGGATGACGCCGCTCTTGACCTTGGGCGGCGGGTCGAAGGCGTGCTCGTGCACGGTGAACAGGTAATCGATGTCGTAGTACGCCTGGAGCAACACGCTCAAGATGCCGTAGGTCTTGGAGCCTGGCCCCTCGGCCACACGCTCGGCGACTTCCTTTTGGAACATCCCCACACATTCGGGAACGCGGTCGCGCCAGTCCAACACCCTGAAGAGGATCTGGGAGCTGATGTTGTATGGGAAGTTGCCCGCCACAATGAAGGGGGCGCCGTCCGGGAACGCCTCACTCGGGTCCCATTTGAGCAGGTCGACGCCAAAGACGTCTTCCGCCGGGAGCACACCCTGGCTCGTCAAATAGAGCACGGACTCGTCGTCCAGCTCCACCACCTTGACCCGAAGATCTCCCCGGTCGAGGAGCGGCCGTGTCAGGGCGCCTGTCCCGGGACCCACTTCCAACACGTCGACACACCCTTGATGTTTGGTGATGCCCAAGGCGATTCGTTGGGCGGCGTCCAGGTCGCGCAGGAAGTGTTGCCCGAGGTGCTTTTTGGCCTTGACGTGCATGCCTTGTGCGGAATCAGTTGTCCTTGGGGTCAAACCCTGGGGTGGGATGTCCCTCGGCGATCAGCGGAAGCACGGTCCGGAATCCAGAGGCCTTGCTGCCCCATTTGGCTTGGTGCTTGGCTTGAAGGGCGGGGGCGTGGTCCTTTTGGTACGTCTTGAACGCTTCCACGCTGCGGGCCATGTATTGCACGGCGAAAGTGACTCCACCTTGCGCATCGCCTTGCACGTTGCAAAGGCGAAAATCCCGGAAATGTCCAGTGGCCAGCACGTCGGGGATGTGTTCATCCATCATGTACTTGACCCAATCGTTGGCGCTCTCTTCAGAGACGCTCACGGTGACGTTGTAGAGAACCATATGGCGAAGTTATTCGAGTTCGTCCCCCCGCAAATCTCTGAACCGTTTGCGGGCCTCCACGGCGTGCAGAGATCCAGGGAAGTCGAAGAGCAATTGTTCGTAGAGGTCCTTGGCGGTGACCTGGTCCCCCAAGGCGTGGTGGGTCAGGTCGGCGAGCCTGAACAGCGCGTCGTCCCCTGTGATGTCGTCGAAGTGCAGGTCCACGACTTCGCGGTACAACGCCATGGCCGTGTCCACGCGCCCTTGCTCGAGGAACATGTCCGCGGACATCATCAGGATCTCGTCTTCCAGGGCATGCCCAGGATGGTCCGTCTGAAGGGAATCCAATGTGGCTTGGGCCTCATCGAACCGACGTTGCATGTTCAACAGGTCGGCCCGCGCAAACATCTCCATCGGCGTGGTCAACGTGTCGAGGTTGAAGTTGTCTGTGATGAGCAAGCTCAAGTCGATGGCGTCGTTGGAAATCAGCTTGGACGTGGAGGCCTTGAGGGCGTTGAGTTGGCTCTGGGCCCAATTGAAGTCTCCGCCGTAGTAGCTGACGCGCGCGTTGCGGAATTTGGCCTCGTGGCCCAAGGGATCGTCCTTGAAGTCCAGCACGATTTGCGAAAACAGCAACGAGGCATCCCAAATCATCCCCTCGAACACGTAGATGTCGCCCAGCGTGAGCTTGCACGCGGCCTCCACGCGGTCGTTCAAGTCTTGCTCGGCAAGGAGGGTCTCCAAGTCCTCGACGCCTTCTTCGGCGCGGTTCAGGTAAAACGAGAGAAGGTGCGCCCGGTCCTTCACCATCATGGCCGTTTCAGACCGAATACCCAAGTCGCGCAAGCTCGAAGCGTACGACTCTGCCAGCACAGCCATCGCGTCGAGGTCGGCGGGCACTGTTTCGGTCAGAGTGTCGAACTGAACCTGCAACACTTCGTTCCGTGCCGTGAAGAAGTAGGGGTTGCTTGGACCCTTACCCGCCACAAATTCGTAGCACTTGAGGGCGGTCGCCCGGTCGCCATTTGCTTGGGCGGTGTGCCCCAGTTCCATCATGCGCGTGCCACCTTCGTCCAAACGAAGATCCAAGGACTTTGCGTGGATGAACGCGGAGGCGAAATCCTGGATCTGGTTGAAGTGCCAAACGAGCAACTCGGGGTAAATCGTGTTGTCTGGGTGAG
>DKNS01000110.1:14465-17309 GCA_002469765.1 Flavobacteriales bacterium UBA7382
GTCCGGAGGTAGTTGGGCTTGGTGACAAGCAAGGACATGTAGGCGCCGACCATCCCTTCAAAATCTCCCCGCATGCCTTGTAGGTTGGCGAGTTCGTAGTCGAAGCCTACAGTGCCCAGCTTTTCGGCGCGCTGGTAGGTGGCGAGCGCCAAGTCCAGTTCGTCCAGTTTGATGAACGCGTTGGCCAGGGCCACGGCTGCGGGCCTTCCTTTGGGCAAGAACTCCAAGGCCTCTGCGAATGCCTCCATGGCGTTTTGACGCATCTCGAAGTGCAAGTACAAGGAGCCCAAATCCACCAGGGCCGTTGACTTTGAATTTTTATGCCTCCTCTTCAGTCGACCCTTGACGAGCTTTTCTGCCTCGTCAAAATCGTCCAAGGCCAACAAAGTGCCGCAGTACATCTTGTACACGGCGTTCGTCTTGTTCTTTTTCCAGAGCTGCTCCAGATACAGACGGGCTTGCGGGTAACTGCCTTCGTTGAAGTAATACTCGGCCAATTCAAGGTCCGATTGCCCCTGGCATGGCGTTGGGGCCATCAGGCCCGCCAACAGCACGAGACAAATCGCACCCCGCAGGAATGTTGGCTTTGAGGTCATTCGGCGACGATGTGTTGCGCCCATTCGGAGCGCTTGGCTTGGAGCAGGCTGTCCATCGGCGCCCGTGTGACGTTTTCAAGGTCGATGCCGGCGGCGATTAAGCGCCGGGTGTCTTTCACAAAGGCGAGCCATGTGGCCACCGCATTGAGTTCGTTTTGGGCTTGCCGCTGGAAATACACGTTGTCCATGGCCACCCCGTTGGCGTCCACATCAGCTCCGCTCCGAATCGCCCCCAGCAAATTGCTCAATTGAGAGGTGCACAGCGCGCCCTGTTCGTTCAAGGCGTTGACCCGTTGTGGGGCGTCTTTTAAGTGGCGTTTCACTCGTGCCCAGTCCCCAATGAGTTGTCCGTCTGCCACAGAAAATGTCAATGTCGAATCGGCCATGAGCCAGGTGAGGTCGCGCACCCGTTCGTTGACTCGGGCTCTGACGGCCTCGAGGGTGTCGACATTCCAGGCCTCAACTTGCGCCATGCCATTCTCCACTTGGGCGGCGGCGTCGCGCAACGGCGTGAGGTGGGATTGCCCTGGTCCTCCACAGTTGCTCAAGCTCAAGGCCAGCCACAGGGGCAATACGAGGCCAATGCAGAACGACCTGGTCATCCCCCGATGCGATCGAATCCAACGAAAGGCACCAGGGCCTTGGGGATGACGATGCCTTGGTCGTCTTGGTGGTTCTCGAGCAAGGCCGCCACGATGCGTGGCAACGCCAGGGCAGAGCCGTTGAGCGTGTGCACGAACTTGTTCTTGCCGTCCTCGTCTTTGAAACGGCATTTCAAACGGTTCGCCTGGAACGTTTCAAAATTGGACACTGAGCTGACCTCCAGCCAGCGTTCTTGCGCGGCAGACCACACCTCGAAGTCGTACGTCATCGCGCTGGTGAAGCCCATGTCGCCCCCGCACAAGCGCAGCACGCGGTAAGGAAGCTCCAACCCTTCCAGCAAGCCCTTGACATGTTCGACCATGGTGTCGAGGGTGGTGTAGCTCTGGTCTGGGTGGGTCACCTGGACGATTTCCACCTTGTCGAACTGGTGGAGCCGATTCAGGCCGCGAACGTCCTTCCCATAGCTGCCGGCTTCACGACGAAAGCAGGGCGTGTATCCGCAAATTTTTTGGGGCAAATCTGCCACCTGAAGCACCACATCCCGGTAGATGTTGGTCAAGGGAACCTCCGCCGTGGGGATCATGTAGAGGTTGTCCTCCTGCATGTGGTACATCTGGCCTTCCTTGTCAGGCAGCTGTCCGGTGCCGTAGCCTGAGTCGGCGTTGACCATGTGGGGCGGGATGAACTCCGTGTACCCGGCGTCGTCGGCTTTCTCCAGGAAAAAGCGAACGAGGCCACGCTGGAACTTGGCGCCTTTGCCTTTGTAGAAGGGGAACCCGGCGCCAGTGACTTTGGCCCCAAGATCGAAGTCAATGAGGTCGTGCTCTTTGGCGAGGTCCCAGTGGGGCTTGGCTGCACCTCCGGCGGCTTGGGGTTCCGCGCTGCGGAAGACCTCCACATTGTCGTCCGGGGTTTTGCCTTTGGCCACAAGGTCGCAAGGCGTGTTGGGCAGCGACACAAGGAGTGTCTGGAGCTCGTGTTCCGCGGCGTCCATGGCGTCCTTCAACTCGACCGTCTCGGCCTTCAACCCGGCGGTCTTGGCCTTGATCTCTTCCGCCTCGGCATTCTTTCCTTCGCGCATCAGCCCTCCAATTTGACGGGACAGGGAGTTGCTCTCGGCGAGGACTTTGTCGAGCTCGGTTTGGGTCGCGCGTCGCGCACTGTCCAGTTCGAGGATATGATCCACCGTGGCGATGGCGTCAATGTGTCGCTTGGCCAAAGCGTCCAGCACACGGTCTCTTTCTTCGCGGAGGCATTGAAGGGTCAGCATGGGGCGGGTTCTGTGAGGTCCAAAAATAAGAACTCCCGACCTGTTGGGGCCGGGAGTTCACAAGCTTTACGTTCTTGTCAATCAGGCGTCTCCTGCAGGAATCACAGAGACAAATGAACGGTTGTTCGCCTTTTTGCGGAACTCGACTGTGCCGTCTGTCAACGCAAATAGGGTGTGGTCCTTGCCGATGCCAACGTTGGTGCCTGGATGATGCTGGGTGCCTCGCTGGCGAACCAAGATGTTGCCTGCAATGCAGTGTTGACCACCGAAAATTTTCACGCCCAAGCGTTTGGACTGGGACTCACGTCCGTTCTTCGAACTCGCTGCCGCTTTTTTGTGTGCCATGGCTTCTGGGGTTTATTCTTCAGTCTTTTT
>DKNS01000089.1:0-2053 GCA_002469765.1 Flavobacteriales bacterium UBA7382
GCTTCCGGCCCGATGTGGAACACCACATCGAGGATGGACCGTCCTCCGACGAATCCCAATCGGTCTTCAAACACTTGAGGATAATGAACCGGTGAAGCTTCTCGCCAAAGGTCTCTGCGGCGCCAATCTTGGCGAGGTTCCACAATGAGGTACGATGGACTCAGAGACGGATGAGGCTGGCCAAGCCAGCCGCTGGCCATGACGGTGGATGCCAGGGCGGCTTCCAGCCAAGAGCCTCCGGGCTTGAGATGCAGGTGTGACCAACGTTCCACGTCGTCCATGTAGTGTTCAAAGAAAGGCGCGCTTCCACAGTTCGTGCGCAAAGGCTTGAGCAACACGCCGGGATTGACCTTGCTCGTGAATAGAATGTCTTCCAGTCCACGGCTGGCTGCGTGACGACGGTGGACAGGTACGGTGACGAAGCAAGGCCCTTGGCTTTGCACCAAGGCAATGCGGTTTCTCAAGCTCTGTTTGACGTAGTGCTCGTGACGACAGATCAATGTCTCAGGGCTGCGGGCCACGTCAAACCACACGGCAGGGGGGAACAACGCCGCAGGCAGGATGGCCCCCGTTCGGTTCACTTGACCGTCTTCATCATGCGGTCCCAGCGGATTTTGGCTTCGCCGTGCTGAGCTTCATTCTGCTTGCTGAACCAGATGAACGACGCCCGTCCGACAATGTGATTGTCAGGCACAAACCCCCACATGCGGCTGTCGGCGGATCGATGACGGTTGTCGCCCATCATCCAATACCCGTCCATGCCAAACGTGTAGGTCGTCGTTGGTTCCCCATCCAGGGTCACTTGGCCGTCGGGATGTTCCACAAGTTCGTGGCCCTCGTAGACGGTGATCCAACGGCGGTAGAGGTCCAAGTTTCGTGGGGTGAGGTCCACCGAGGCACCCTTCTCAGGCAAGGTGACGGGCCCAAAGTTGTCGGGGTCCCATTCATTGAATTCGGGGCCCCACACGTTGGGGAACATCTCCAAGCGACCCCGTCTATGGGCGTTGCTCATGGGCTCCACCGAACCGGCCAATGTCATCATGGCTTGCACTTCACGTTCCGTCAATGCCATGACCGCTGCAATGCCCTCAGGAATCGCGCTCACCGGTCCGAGATCAAGTTTGGTCAGGCCGAGTTTTCTAAATGCGTTTTGGGCTTCAGCTTGGTTGGCAAACACGACGCGGTGCTCCATTTGCAGTCCTTCGGGATTCTCCACCGCTTCGCCGTTGATGTGGAGTTGGCCTCCGACGACACTGACCGTTTCCCCCGGCAATCCCACGCATCGCTTCACATAATTCTCCATTTTGTCGATTGGTCTCGCCCTCAACCCAGGTGATTTGGCCGCCTGTTTGCGAGCCTGGTCCATGTATTTGTCAGGAGACAGGGAAAAGGTTTGGACATCACCCCCAGCGCGCCGAATGCCTTCTCGACGCAAAAGGGCCTGTGTGTCATGACCCACCAAAACAGGGTCTACATAGACCGTATCGCCCAAGGGGAAGCTGAACACCACGGCGTCGTAACGCTTCACACCCCGCCACCCCGGAAGCCTGGTGTACGGCGTGGAGAACCAGCTGGTGTAGCTCGGCGTCAAGCCTCCAGGCAGTGCATTGTGAATGAAAGGCATGGACACTGGCGTTTGGGGCAGCTTGGGACCGTAGGCCGTCTTGTCGACGATCAGGTAGTCTCCCACGAGCATCGACCCTTCCATGGACGGTGTGGGGATGGTGAAGGGCTCCACAATGAGCATGCGCAGCGATCCAGCAACCACGGTTGCCCACAGCAGGGCTTCACTCCACTCTCGTGCTGTGGATTTCCGTGTTTTGGACCAATCTCGTTTTCCAACCCACGCTTGGTCTTGCTGCCGCAGTTCCCACATGGCCCACCATGGCAATGCCCCAAACATCCATTGGTCCTTCACGGTGCGCTTTCCAAACGCCAGACCGAGTTCCACATGCATGATGGTCAACATGAGAAGGTTGAGGCCTGGTACCAAAAGGAAAATGGCCCAATGCTTGGGGCGTCCAATCAAATCAAGCCACGGAAAGAAGTGCAA
>DKNS01000089.1:2434-10184 GCA_002469765.1 Flavobacteriales bacterium UBA7382
ACCGGCAACACGGCGAGTTGCACCAGGATGGCCAAGGCCAGAAGAATCCAAGGAATGAGTTGCATGGTCAGAAGAGGTCAGTCATGGTGTAAACGCCGTGGTCGTTGGCAAGGTGTTTGGCCCAAGTCCATCGCAAGGCGAGGATTGCACCCTTCGCGAACCCTTGCCTGGATTTGGCTTTGTGTTGCAAAACAACGGCATCGTGGGCGGAGTTCCACGCCAACGTATGCCAACCCACCACGTCTCCCTTGCGCTCGGAGGACACAGCGACAGGATGGTGCCACCCCCCTTGCTCCATGTGGGATTTCAAGGTCAGGGCGGTGCCTGAAGGGGCGTCTTTCTTGTTGGTGTGGTGCACCTCATGGATGGAGGCATCGTACCCTTCGAGCAGCGCAAATACGCGCCCGGCTTCCTGGGCGATGAGATTGGTGGCGTGGACCCCAGGGCTGAAGTTGGTGCTCCAGAACACGGACGTTCCACGCTCAGACGCTGCCGTCTTAACTGTGTCGAGATCTTGATGCCATCCTGTGGTGCCGGTCACCACGGGCACGCCCGCCTCGATGCACCGGCTCAGGTTGCCCAAGGCGGCCGTGGGCTCGGTCGCCTCGAAAACGATGCCCTCTGGGGACCATGCCATGCCCGCTTGAACCTGGAGCCCCAGCGTTCCTCCGGCGTCGGACCAGGCGCGTGCCACGGCTTGCCCCAGTTTGCCTGCACCCACCACTTCAAGGGGAGGCATGTTGAAAGGGAGGGGGAGTTGTGTCATGGCAGTGGGTTTGGGCGACGGTGAAGCGACCAGGTAAAGCGAAGTCCGGGCTTGCCGAAGACGGGGGTGAGCCCGGCGTTCAATTTGTCAGACGTGTCCAGTCCACGTAGCAAGGCGCCGGTGTTGGCATCCAACACCTGAAGGCCATGGGCCAACAATATGGACAGGATGCTGAGGTCTCGATTTCTCCGGTAAAAGAGGGCGCGCTCCTCCAGTTGGAACTCGGTGTAAAAGTTCCCGAATTCGTCGGTCAACACAGGTATTGTAGTGGGGTCGTCGTCGGTCAGGGCGATGAGGTCATCTAGGCTGGCTCGAAATTCTTCGACGTTGCCGTGGGTGGACCACACCGCGTACCCCAGGCCTCCCCACACGACGGGGACTTTCCAGATTTGCTTGTTCATGATTTGGCCCGTGCCAGGAAGACATGCGGCCCAAACGGTGGTTCGCTTCACCCGCAAAGAGGTGCTGTCAGGCAAGGCCTCTTGGCCGTTCGCCGTCAGGGTGCACGTCATGCCCCAGGTTAAAACGAGCGCTCCAATCCAGGCACAGGCAAACTTCAATGCAAACCGAGTTTGTTCAAGATGGATTCCAGGTCCACGAGGTCTTGGTATTTTACGGTGATTTGGCCTCCTCCCTTGGGGGTCCGATGGATTCCAAGCTTGGCGTGGGTGTCGCTCAGCCGCATTCGAAGCCGGTCCAAGGCCAGGGTCTCGTCTTCTCGGACGGCGAGCCTCTCGCTCGGTGTTTTTGCTGACATGGTGCTTGGCGTTTTCAGCGCTTTCACCCACGATTCGAGTTCCCGGACACTTGCACCTTCCAAAACGGTTTTTTCTGCCAGAGCCAACTGTTGATGCAGGGCCTCGCTTCCTGACAATCCAGCAAGTGCCTTGGCATGTCCGAGTCCCAAGTCGCCCTCCCGCAACATGTGTTGTATGCGAACGGGCAAGTCCAAGGCGCGCAAGTGGTTGGTCACCGAGGAACGAGCCTTGCCGACGCGCTTGCCCATTTCTTGCTGTGTCAACCCGCAGTCTTCCATCAATTGCTTGTAGCTCAGTGCCACTTCAAGTGGGTTCAGATCTTCGCGCTGGATGTTTTCAACAAGAGCCATCTCCAACAAGGTCTGGTCGTCGGCTTCGCGCACGTATGCCGGCAGGGCGTCAAGCCCGACCATCTGGGCGGCACGAAATCGCCGTTCGCCGGAGATGATTTGAAACTTCGAGGCACGTATCCTGCGAAGGGTGATTGGTTGAATGATGCCCAGCGATTCAATGCTTTCGGCCAGCGCCCTCAGCCCCGCTTCGTCAAATTCTTGTCTAGGTTGGTTCGGGTTCGCTTCGATGTCGGCGATGGGCACCTGCCGCACTGCTGAGGTTGGTCTTGCTCGGCCTGCGGCAATGGGGGGAGAGGATGACGGCGCGGTGGGGCGGACATCGCTCGGATGACCCAACAAGGCATCTAGACCACGGCCGAGCCCTTTACTGGGCGCCATGGCTGATGTACTTGTCCTCAGTCCTCATTTGTGTCATCTCGTTCTTCTGAAGGATTTCGCGTGCGAGGTTCAGATAGTTGATGGATCCTTTGCACGATGCGTCGTGCAGGATGATGCTCTCTCCATGGCTCGGGGCTTCCCCGAGGCGGGTGTTGCGGTGAATGACGGTGTTCAAGACGAGATCCTGAAAGTGGGTGCGCACTTCTTCCACAACTTGGTTTGCCAAGCGCAAACGGGTGTCGTACATGGTCAGCAAGATGCCTTCCACTGCAAGCGATGGATTGAGTTGCGTTTGCACAATTTTGACGGTGTTCAGCAGCTTGCCTAGCCCTTCGAGGGCGAAGTACTCACACTGGACGGGGATCATGACGCTGTCTGCAGCCGTGAGTGCATTCAGGGTGAGCAGGCCCAGGCTTGGCGAGCAATCCAGCACAATGAAATCATAGTCGTCCCGAGCGTCCTCCAGCACTTGCCGCAATTTGCGTTCCCGCTGGTCGGCGTGCACCAACTCAATTTCGGCGCCGACCAAGTCGAGGTTGGTGGGGAGCACGTCCAAGTTGGGAGAGGAGGAAGGGACAATGCAATCATGGAATGCAGCGTCTCCAGAAAGCACCTCGTAGCTCCCATGAACCACTTGTCGTGGATCTACGCCGACACCGCTCGATGCGTTGGCTTGAGGGTCGAGGTCCACGAGAAGGGTTTTGTATTCCAGCACACCTAAACATGCCCCTAGATTGATGGCCGTGGTGGTCTTGCCAACCCCTCCTTTTTGGTTTGCTACAGCAATGATTTTTCCCATGACGCTCTGTCTCTTCGCGGTTTGAACGAAGGTAGGGCCGAGATGGGGTGGCGGTGGGTGGAGTTATGCACACCCTCGCACCGCTTTATCAAGGAATCAGAGGTCGTCGAAGGCGATGTCTTCTTCGCTGTTCGAGTCGTCTTTTTTGGGCGAATCTTCCTCTGTGGGAGCCTCATTTTCCTGAGCAGCGCGTTCGGCGATGGGGTCTCTATACTCTCCAGTCGCCATGAGTTCTTGGATCTTGTCCACGGCATCTAAGAAGCCTTCTTCGAACTTCTCAAAGTCTTCCCTGTACAAGAAGATTTTGTGCTTCGAATAGCTCACATTGCCATGGTCGTCGAAGCGCCGCTTGCTTTCTGTGATGGTCATGTACAGGTCCTTTCCGCGGGTGGCTTTGACGTCAAAAAAATAGGTGCGCTTGCCAGCCCGAACTGGGCGTGAGTACAACTCGTCTTGGTTTTCGTAACTCGACATGATGGTGAGATCTCAAGGTTGCTTGCCCTGAAGATAGGGCAAACCCCAACTTATCGCGCAAGCGTCAAGTGGCCAGCCATCTCACGTGGGTACCCGATTTGGTCGAAGTAAGCCACGTAGAACAGGTACACCCCGTCCGGGCAATAGTGCAGCCCATCTTCGCCAAGTTGGCCCATCCAAGGTTGGTCAGGGTCAAAGCTCTCAAAGACCAATTCACCCCAACGGTTGGTGATGCGCAAGTGGTATTGGCTGACGCCACTGACAACGGGCAGCCAGACGTCGTTGATGCCGTCTCCGTCTGGTGTGAAGGCTGTCGGGGCGTAGAAGACTGACCCGGCCACGCTGACCTCGCCTGTGGCTGTGGCTGCACATCCGAAGTCGTTCACAACCGTTTGGGTGATGGTGTAGGTGCCGCCGTCCTCGTAGATGTATTGAACGTAACACCCCTCGAGACCATTGCCATCTCCGAAATTGTAGTAGCAGTCCACTTCTTGGCTTCCGAGGTATTCCACCCAAACTTGAGGATTCAAGATGTCCACTTGGTTGGGGGTGATGTCCATGGCCGCTTGGGGCACCGGCAACACCTCAACCACGTCGGCCCCCACCAGTTCTAGACTGCGGGCGCAGAACCCACCTGTTTCCATTTCAAGGGTGATTGGAAACGTCCCGGCAGAGGTGTATTGATGGCTGGTGTTGGGGGAGTTGGAGGTGTTGCCATCCCCAAAGTGCCACGTGTATGTGGTGGGTGTCTCCGTGGTGCTCAGGTTGGTGAAGCTGACTGAATGGGGAGGACAACCTGAGTTGGGGCCTGCGTCGAACTGGATGGTAGGCTCAGCGATGGCGGTCACTGAAGCGCTGAACGTCTCCAAGCATCCCGTAAGTCCAGGTACGTTGGCCGTCAAGCTCACTTCGTAGGTGCCCGGCTCGGCATAGATGAGCCCATTGACAACCTCGTCGTTGACCTCCGCAAAGGCCACTTCCCCTCCAAAGTCCCAAACATAGACCGTGTTTTCGTCCACCGACGCGACACCCGCCATGTTGAAATAATGGTCGTCGAAGCAATCGGGTGTGGGCGCCACAAATTCAGGTTCCAGCAAAAATTGAATTTCGACCTCTGCCGTGGCGTAGTTGGGGCAGCTGAAATCGGCACCTGCGCTCAAGGTAATGGTGTAGACGCCCGTGTCTGGGAAGGTATAGGTTGGGTTGGGGTCGGTGCTTGTCCCCGCGGGCAATCCACTTTGTCCGTCTCCAAAGTCCCAGATGTAGACTTCGGCATTTTCCGAGAGGTTGACAAAGTCAAATGTCAAGCCTGTGCAAAATTGATATTGATCTTCCACCATCGCCACGGGGTCCGCAGGGGAGTCGTAGCTGAATGTCGCTTCCTCGGTGCATCCATGGTTGTCGATGTACACGGTGGCTTCCCAGAAAGATGCATTGCCGTAGTTGATGTTGGGGGGAGCTTCGAGGTTCGACAACGCCGGGGACCCGATGCCAAAATCCCATTGGATGTCGGCAAACTCGTCGATGTTGTTGCCTTCCACGCTGAAGTCAAAAACCTCGTCTCCATCCTCGCAAGAGAATCCCTCCAAGACGATTTGGGGTTCCACAGGGGGGTAGACCATGTAGATGGCCTCCGAAGTGTCCGCACAAGGCCAGCCTGGATTCACCACCAAGGTCACAATGAAATCTCCAGCCGTGGGCCAGGTGTACGTGGGCTCGAATTCGTCGCTTACGTCCGTGGTCATGCCCGGCACCCCAAAGTCCCAGCTGAAGCTGGTGCCATTTTGTGAGTTGTTCTCCAAGGTGAGCGTTTCACCGATGCACAGTTGGGCTGGGGTTTGGTCCGCCACCAAAGACTGGATGTTGGGGTCGCACAAGGTGACGTTGAACTGAAAGTCCCGCATCGTTGAACTCAGGAGTTCGCCGTTGCGGTATTCGGACACGCAGATGCCGATGGCATATTGTCCCGGTTGGGTCGGCATGCCCGTGATCACGCCTGTCACAGGGTCGATGTCCATGGCGGGGTTGGAGGCGATAGGGTACGTGGCGCTGTACCCGTTTAAATAAGGCACATCGTTGTGTGGCGGGGGCGCCGGGGGGTTGGGGACAGGGCTGTCGAAACCGTTGCCGCCACCTGTGCCGCCACCGTCCAAGGGGGCGCACAAGGAATACACGAGTTCGTCTCCATCGGGGTCGATGGCGCTGTGGTCCCATAAGAAGTCAAAGTTGGCACACACTGCCACGGGAGGCAACTCTTGGAAGACGGGAGAGCTGTTGCTCGGTGCGCCTGCGCCTTGGCCTGTGCCTGGGACGTGCGTCAATAAAGTGGCGCCAGGGTTCTCGGTACCACCAAAGTTCTGCAGGTTGCTGATGGAGGGGTTCCTGCAGCACCGTTGCCACAGCAAATCCCATCCGTAGGCGTTGGCAGGCAGCATCACGGTGGTGCTGTAAATGGCCTGCTCAATGCACAAGTCTGGGGGCGGGGTGCCGCATGGATTGCCAAGCACGACGGGCACATTGGACACGTTGGATTGACTCAGTGGAATGGTGAGCACATCGTTGAATCCAATGGCGCCGGCCCCGTTCCACATACCGACGTAAACCTGGTCGTCAAACCCGGTGCCAAGGGTGTTGGCAGGTCCGCAATCCCGGTACACTTTTAAAGTGACCAGGTATTGGTCCCCTCCAAGGTGCGTGTAATAAATCTCACCTCCCACCAAATGGGTGGCGTCTGCGGTCAAGCTCATCAACCCGACGCTGGCGGCGCACAGAAATTTCAGAAGTCGTATCAGTTTCAAAGGATTGAATGAGGGAGCTTTCACGGCGACATCAAAAGTACGAGTCGTGGTGAAGTAACGTCGGCCGACGGGAAAAGGTTGACTCAGGGTGTCCGAAACACGTGCAGGCTTCCATGCTGCCGTTGGCCATCGGGTCGAATCAACACCCACTGGTAGTGCCCGTCCGGCACGCGTTCGCCGTTTCTGTATCGTCCGTTCCACACCAATTCCGATTGGGTGTTCGACGTGGTCTGGTCGGACCAAACTTCAACCCCGTGGCGGTTCAAGACGACGAGACGGGTGCCCTCGAGGTTTGACAGCCCTCGTATGCGAAACGAGTTGTTGCCACCCAGGTCGTCTGGGGTGAAGACATTGGGAATGTCACAGTTGCGCACTCGAACCATGGCTTCGGTCACAAAGCCACAGGTGTCCACCAGGCTCAACAGTTCGTACCACGAAACTGGGGATGCGAGGGCCTCAAGACCATCCAGAACCCAGTGGTCTCCCTGCGGAGTGGCGTTGGCCAACAATGGGACACCTGACCCGGGGTTGTTCAGGATGGAGACCCCGTTGTAAAGAACATCTGCCACTGGAGTGCCGTCATTATCGGCAGGGAATTCGATGGACTCCAATGGGCACAAGGCGGTCTCTGTCGCCACGGGATGCAAGACCGGAATGGTGTGCAAAAGCGTTTTGCCGCATTGGTCGGTGATGGACAATTCCACCAAGGTTTCGGATGCCAATTGTCCGGAACCGTCGACAAAGAAGAAGATCGAGTCGAATTGGGCCGTCCACGCGCCTGGCACTTGTGTGGCGTTGCCCCAGGCGTCTCCATCCCAGTTGTACGTGAAAGGGCCGTATCCGGAAATGTCGTCGTACCCGATTGTTTGAGAACCGTCGTCCGCCAAGCACGACATCGGAGCAGGGGTGGGGACAATGGGGATGGGGTCGACAAGCACCACGTGGGCGACTGTGCTGGAGATTTGGTCGCAGGCGTTGACGTAGTTGCACTCAATGCGCAAATGCTCCACGCCTTCCTCGAAGCCGTCGTCCTCCAAACCCAAGGTGATGTCGCTTGACGTTTCACCTGCGGCCATCACCACTTCATAAAAGTTCTCGTCAAAATCCAGTCCTTCAACGGCGGACCCCGTCAATGTCAAATAGGTGGTGTCGGTCATGTCGGATTCGGACTCCGGCCGTTCGATGGTGAAGCGGGCGTCGTTGCATCCCTCCATCACCACCGCGTCCACCACCATCGTTTCGCCATCCACCGTCACGGGCATGTCGTTGTTGGCAAGCCACGCCGCCATGGGGAAGGCTTCGCCATTGGGGTATTCAAGCACGGCGGGCAGCCCCAATGCTTCTTCGTAAGGCACGAGGTTCACCAGCCCTCCCGCGGCGAACGGCACGGCGTCGGCCTCCAACACGATCTCGGTGGGCTCGCA
>DKNS01000180.1 GCA_002469765.1 Flavobacteriales bacterium UBA7382
GGAAGCACAGGGTAGGGCTGCCCCATCACCGCTTGCAGCGTGTCTCCGGCCGGGCCATTCCAGACGTCCACATCCGCCACCACGACCAACTCCCCTGCCGCACCGACTTTGCCCGGCAAGGCCACGCGTGCGGCGTCACCAGCGCAGGAAGCCATCAGGAACAAAGCCCCAACCGCGAAGGTCCAAGTTGCGAGCCGCTTAAATCTTGTTGGGGTCGGCATGGATGATGAGTCTTTGGCCCACGCGAATCATGGACGAATTCAAGTCGTTCCAGGCCTTGAGCTGGGACACCCTCACACCGTGCTTCGACGCGATTGTACCCAATACGTCGCCGCTTTTCACCCGGTAGACCACCGGCTCAGGCTCGTATTTGATCTCAGGAGTCAGCTCCGGTTTGTGAGTGCGCATGGCTTCCTCTTGAGCCAAAAATTCGGCCACCCCCGACACCGGCCAACGGATGGGAAATTGTTCGTCTGGCCCTGGCACGATGCCCAAACGATACATCGGGTTGAGGGCTGCGACTTCCCCTTCGGTCAGGGACGTGACGGCCGCCATTTGGTCAAACCTCAACGGCCCCTGCACCATCAACGTGTCCACGCTCAAGCCACTTGGCAGGGTGTTTTGCGGGAATATCCCGTGGTCGGCATGGTGCTCCATGAGGTACACCACCGCAATGAAATTGGGCACGTAGTTCCGGGTTTCCCGAGGCAAAAATGGGCGGACTTCCCAGTAGTTCGTCTTCCCGCCTGACCGGCGAATCGCCTTGTTCACGTTGCCGGGCCCTGCGTTGTACGCCGCCAGCGCGAAATACCAGTCGTCATACATCCTGTGCAGCCTGCTCAAATGCCGGCACGCCGCCTCAGTGGCACGCCGGGGGTCCTTCCGTTCGTCGACGAAGCCGTCGATGCGCAAGCCCTCGGCCTTGGCCGTGTAATACATGAACTGCCACAATCCACGGGCCCCCGCTGGCGAACGCGCTTCGGGGTTCAGGCCGCTCTCCACCACGGAGAGGTACTTCAGCTCCATGGGCAGCCCTTCACGGTCCAAAACTTCCTCGAACAACGGGAAGTACATCGCCGACCGGCCGAGCATGGTGCCCAGGTGATTGGTGCGCTTTGTGCCGTAGGTCTCGATGCGACGTTGGGCGATGGGGTTCCAACGCAGGTCCATGCCGCTCGTTTGGTCCAACAGCGCCATGCGTGTGGCCACCGAAGCCGAATCCAGCCCCGTGCCAACGCGAGTCGCACCCACATCTTGCACCGCCCAAAGGGACGTGTCTGAACTGACGCAATGCGCCGTGTTGCACCACTCCGACCATTGCTGTTCCCAATCCACGATGATCTCCTGGGACAGGCTTTGCAGGGTGTCCTCCTGAACAACCACCGACAACGAATCTGAAGACACAGCAAGGGTGTCGGCTTGGGCCATCGCAGACGCCAAACCCACCAACCCGCCAACCCACGTCCACATGACGATCGCGGCGCGCATCAACCCTCTTTGTCGGTGCTGTCGTTTTTGTCTTTGCTTCCATTGGAGGCGTCTTTGAATTCCTTCATGCCTTGGCCCAAACCACGCATGAGTTCAGGAATTTTGCGGCCGCCAAACAACAGCAAGACGACAAGGGCAATAAGAAGAAGTTGAGTTGGACCGACTGCACCCATGATGAGAAGATTTGATGCGAAGTTCTGAAATCCTTCCCAGTTCCCAACACCCAAAGGCTCAAGCCATCAACGGCATGTTGTCGATGAGCCTCACTCCCTCCACCTCCGCCGCCACCACCACATAGGGCCTGGCCTCTTGACCGCCATTCCAGGGCGTAAAGGTGCGCGCATCCAACACATCTAGGTATTCCAGTGTCACCGCCAGGTTGGTCGTCAGGGCTTCGCGCTGCGCTTGAACAGCCTTGGAGACCTCACCATCCTTCGCGGCATGTTGCACGGCCCAAAGCGCCTGGTGCAGGGCCAACGCCGAATTGGTGCCTTGCGCGCTCAACCGGGCGTTTCTCGAACTCATCGCCAACCCGGAAGGTTCACGCACCAGCGGGGCCACCACAATCCTCAATCCAGGATGCCGCTCCGTGGCCAGTTTCTCGATCACCCCAACCTGCTGCAAGTCCTTCTCTCCAAACACCGCAAAAGATGGTTTCACCGCCCGAAACAGCAACTCCACCACCGCCACCACACCGTCGAAATGGCCTGGGCGGCGCGCTCCCTCGTATGCATGTGTGAGAGGCCCCCAATGCACCGGTGCAGCCTCGGGCTTTCCCCCATAAAGCGCATCCGCCGAAGGCGCAAACACCGCATCGGCACCGGCCGCTTGGGCCTTGGCCACGTCACCCTCCAAGGTCCGCGGATACGTCTCGAAGTCCCGGGTGTCGTTGAATTGTGTGGGGTTGACGAGGATGGAGGCAACCACCAGTTCGGACTGGCTTTTGGCCAACCGAATCAGGCTGGCGTGCCCCTCATGCAAAGCCCCCATCGTGGGCACGAAACCGGTGGCTTTTTCATGCCACCCCATCGAAGCTTGCCAATTGGCCAGGGCATCCAGCGACTTCAAAAGAACCATATGAGGGGGGTCTAAACGGGCTGAAACCCGCCGTTTTACTTGGATTTTGGGGGCAATTTACCTATCTTCGGGTTTCGTTTTACTCTTGACATAACCGGAATGAGCAAGCCACGCGTCCTCTACATCTCTCAGCACCTGACCCCCTACCTCCCTGAAACACCCATGAGCCATGTCTCACGGATGCTTCCTCAAGGTACCCATGAAAAGGGCAAAGAGATTCGCGTATTCATGCCTCGGTTTGGCAAAATCAACGAGCGTCGTCACCAACTTCATGAAGTCATTCGCCTGAGCGGCATGAACCTCAACGTGGACGACACAGACCACCCTTTGATCATCAAGGTGGCGTCCATCCCCACCGCCCGCATCCAGGTGTACTTCATTGACAACGACACCTATTTCAAGCGGAAAGCAGTCCTGCACGACGCCAACGACAATTTCTTCGAAGACAACGACGAGCGCAGCCTCTTCTTCGTGCGTGGCGTGTTGGAAACCGTGCGAAAGTTGGGTTGGGCGCCGGACATCATCCACTGCACCGGTTGGATGTCAAGCTTGGTCCCCACTTACCTCAAGCACGTCTTCGCCGACGAGCCTTACTTCGAAAAGGCCAAGGTCATTTACCACGTATTCAACGAAGGCTTTGACGGCGAACTCAACCCTCGCATGGCGGAAAAGGCCGTGGCTCAAGGCATTCCCGCCGAAGCCTTGGCCGGCATTTCCAGCCCGACCTTCGACAACCTCAACAGCCTGGCCATGGAAGGTGCGGACGCCATCATCGTGGGCTCTGAGACCCTGACCGACGGCACGCAAGCCGCCTTGGTCAACTTGGACAAGCCCATCTTGAGCTACCGCGGAAAAGAGGGCTTCACGGGTGAAATCAACACCTTCTACGACGCCATCCTCGAGGGAAAAACTGAGGCTGTCGCGGAGTAATCAAGTTCTTCCTGAACTTCGTGGCTTCATGACAAAGAACCACACCCGCATCCACCCGACAGTCTGGTTGTTTTTTGGATGTCTTTTGACCGTGTTCTGGGGTTGCACCAAACCCCAAACTGACATAGGGTTGGGGCTTCGGCCACCCACTGATTCCCTGCAAGTTCGTGTCATCGACACCGCAACTGTGGTGTTCCACACCGTGCGAGAAGACAGCCTGGAGACCGACGAGCTGAGCACAGGGCTTCTAGGTCAAGTATATCTGCCCGGGTTCAGCCAGGTCACGGCAGGACTCGTCACCCAGCTCCGTTTGTCTGCAACAGACATCAATTTCGGCGTCAACCCCGTCGCCGACAGCATGTTCCTTCAACTTCGCTACACTGGAGATGTGTACGGACGCCTTCTTCCCCAGCAGATTTCTGTCCAGCCTTTGAGCGATTCGTTGTCGCGAGACAGTGCCTACCACTCGAATCTCATGGTTCAAAC
>DKNS01000145.1 GCA_002469765.1 Flavobacteriales bacterium UBA7382
AGCGTGTCGTAGGAGAAGCGCATTTTCTCAAGGTCGAGCACCAGCTGGTCTTTGGCGAGGCCCAGTTCCGCATTGTCGCTGTGCAGTACGCCGATGGTGTTGTTTTGGTCTAAGACTTGGTGGCCCAAAAACGCAATCACAAGGGCCAAGGAAGCGACAACAACGAGCCAGGTTTTTTGGGACATTTCAGGCATGGGGCGGGCAATTGATGGCTCAAAGATGCAACGAAGCGGCGGCCTAGGGGTTGGGTGTTCACGGAGTTTGGCCGTCCTCCGTACCTTGACCCCTCCAAACCTCTTGACCCTCAACACCATGAAATCACCGCTTTTCACCTTGCTGGGCGCCTGCCTTTTTCTTCTTTCGGCCCCCCTTTCGGCCCAAGGCGAATGCGCCGAAGGCGAGTCTGAAGTCGTCGTGGAAATATTGACCGACAATTACCCGGGCGAAATCACATGGACCTTGACGGGACTGGGTGGGGAATTGCTCTCGGGTGGCCCCTACGGCAGCGCAGGAACCGTGTATGCAGACACCGTATGCATTGCCAGTGAAGAGGAGTTTCCTTGCTTGCAATTCGTGATCAACGACAGCTACGGCGACGGGATTTGCTGTGGCTACGGGCAAGGGGCATACACGGTGTACCTCGACAGTGTGGCGGTGGCCACAGGCGGGGACTACGGTCAGCAGGACCTGGTGCAGTTTGACTGCGCGCCAGGCTCGACCTGCAACGACGCGATTGGCATTGACGCTGCAGACGACGGGACGGTGATGCAGGCTGAGGACAACTTTTGGTACACGCTGACGCCCAACGCCAACGGGATGTACGAATTCAGCTCGTGCGGGGCGGAGTGCAACACCACCCTCTACATCTACGACTATTGCAACATGGGCAACTTCGACGACACGAACGAAGGGTCCATTTACTACGACGACAACCAAGGCGGGTGTGGCGAGGCCGCGACCATGACCGTGTTGCTCGAGGGAGGCCAAACCTACTGGGTCCGCTGGGCGTCGCTGGACGGCAGCTGCGGCGGGTTCGATTGGTCGTTCAACTACATCGGACCTCCGACGGGATGCACGGACTCTGAGGCATGCAACTACAACCCCAGTGCGGAACTCGACGACGGGTCGTGCATCTATGCCGGCGACCCCAACTGCACGGGGCCGGACTTGATCGTGCTTGCGGACGTGGTGTCCAGCAGCCTGTACTCGACCACCATGAACGTGAGCGAGACAGATTGCTACATCGAGGAGGGGTGTTTGAACGGTTTTGGACAGCGCGAGCTGATCCGATTCACCACGCACATCAAGAACATCGGGGAGCTGGATTATTACATCGGAACCACAGCCCAAACCAACCAGACTGGTCAGTTTGAGTGGGGCGAATGCCACAACCACTGGCACTTCCAGGGCTACGCGAAGTACGACCTCTTCACCATGGACGGGTCTCTGATCCCCATCGGGTTCAAGAATGGGTTCTGCGTGATGGATTTGGAGTGCAGCGACGGCGGCTCGTTCACCTACGGGTGCTCCAACATGGGCATCGCGTCGGGCTGCGGCGACATCTATTCGAGCGGATTGAGCTGTCAGTGGATTGATGTGACAGATGTTGAGGATGGGCAGTACCGCTTGGTGGTGCGCGTCAACTGGGATTACGACCCTGACGCCTTGGGCCGTTACGAAACCAACACCGAGAACAACTGGGCGGTGGTGTGCATTGAACTCGACCGTTCAGGCGGCGACTTGGTGACGTCGATTCTGACCGATTGTCCAACGTTCACCGATTGTGCGGGTGATGCGTTTGGCACCGCGCTGTTCGATTGCAACGGCGAATGTGGCGGGGTGGCCATGATTGGCGACCTGAACGACGACCTCGTCCAGGACTTGACCGACGCGCAAGCGTATGTGGAAGGCGTGCTTGGCGGCGACTTGAACGCAGCCAACTGCACCGACATCAACACCGACGGCGCCATGAGTTTGGCCGACGCGGCCTTCATGGCGGATTGCCAGTGGTGGAACGAGGCGCACACCGACCCCGACAGCACGGGCGTGCACAGCCACTGCAACTTCCCGGTCAACGACATCACCAACCCTTTCGACACCACGCACTTTAAGATTGCGGAGGTGAACTGGGAGGAGAAGTACTTGGACGTCCACGTCAAGAACCCGGACGCGCGAATCTTCGGGTATCAACTTGAGTTCGACGGTTTGCAGATCAGCCAAACCGAGAGCTTGCTCGACGCCTCGTACGGGTACACAGGGGCGCCGTCTCACGCGCCAGGAGGTCAGCAGGTCTTGACCCTGAGCTACGACGGAAGCACTGCGCCCAAGAACACGTCCTACGTGCCGCTGTTGCGCGTGCACTGGATTGGCAGTGCCAACGGCATGGTGTGCTTGGAAGGCGCCCAAGAAGTCATGAACGACTTCTTGCAAAAGACCCTCGTCAACCTCGAGGTGCCTTGCCAAGAGCAGAGTTCAAGCGAGTGCCCAGGTGACACCAACGGCGATCTTCAAGTCACGGTCGGGGACATCTTGGACGTTTTGAGCGAATTCGGATGTGAGGCGGCCTGCGACCACGACGTGAACGGCGACGGCGCAGTCAACGTGACCGACGTGCTGGCGGTCCTCAGCGCGTTTGGGAGCCTGTGCAACTGAGGGGCCTTACGCTTTGAGAAGCGGCTGGTACTTGGCCCAATTCGCGAAGACGAGCGCGGCGTTCAGGAGGAAAATCACGCTCATGATGAGCAGGTGGCTGGGCACCATGAACAGGCCCCACATGAGCATGCCGAGGGCGTAAGGGAACGCCATGGCGACGCCCAGCTGTTCGCGCCCTGGCAACAACATGAAGACGCCCGCCACAAGCTTCGCGGTGCAGATGAACGGCAGCAAGAATTTCGTATCCAAGACGGCGAGGACGAAGGCCGTGGCCTCAGGCTCCGGGTAGCCGGTGGCCATGATGGTCGGGTCGGCGACGTAGATGTTGTAGAGGTGCTTAAGGCC
>DKNS01000157.1:0-3710 GCA_002469765.1 Flavobacteriales bacterium UBA7382
AGGCCGTCGTTGTAGCGGGACTCGCTGATCACAATGTCGTACACTGGCGTCAACAACGTGTCGCCAGAAGCTTCCACAACTTCGAGGTCGTAGCCCTTGATCACATAGTCCTTGGGAAGGACCGGTGCGCTGCCCACCAGTTTCTTCATCACCGAGTTGGTGAGGTTGCAGGTGCTCAGGTCGGTGCCTGTGAAGTCCGCCCCATCGACCATGGCGCCTGAGAAGGACGCCCCGTGCATGGAGGCATTCTTGAAAGACACGCTGCGGACCATGGCGCGGTTGAAGCCTGCCCCAGTGAGGTTGCACGACTCAAATGTCGATTTGTCCAAGCGGGACGCTGAGAAGCTCGCACCGCTGAGGTTGGCTTCGATGAAGTCGGTTTGGTCCAACATGGCATTGGCGAAACTGGCGCCGTTCAAGATGCAGTCGTCGGTGAACTTGGTGAGCAAGAACGAGGCGTCCTGAAAGTCGCCTCCGGAGAGGTTGCACTCCTCCAGCAGGCAGTTCTCGAAGCGTGCATTCTTTGCAGACATCGCACGTTCGCTCTCAGGGGCAGTTTCATAGAGCCCATCGTACGCCAAGGCGTCGGTGGTCCACTCCACGATGGAGGCGGAGCTGAAGTCGGCTTCGTCGAAGTACGCTCCTTGCACGAACCAAGAGGCCATTTGGGCGCCGTGGAATTTGGCCTTGGTGGCAATGAAGCCCGTGGCATCCACCATTTCCACTGCATCCCCGTCCATGTTGATGGCTGAGAAGTTGGCTTGTGTGGCATCGGTGTAGCGAAGCACGGGTGGGGTCAAGAAGTCCACCGCGACCCATGAGGAGTGGCGCAAGTCCAACCCTTCGAGGGGCACGTAAGGGCCCATCGCTCCTGAAGGCTCGCTGAGTTCAAAGCGGGATCCGTTCAACACACAACGTCCACCATCGACCATACCAAACGCGCGGTTCACTTCCATGAACACCGTACCCGCAAGGTTGCAATCGTTCACGCGGCCCATCGCGTTGGCCCGTCCGGCGCGCTTGCCGCGGTAAGACTGCGCGTGCATGTCCACGGTTGTCATGGCCATCAAGGCCAACATCGCCAAGCCCAGAGGGCGCATTGCTTTCGAAATCATCATGAGAACCAGATTCAGCCTGCAAGGTACGCAGGCGTTTCCTGTTCTGACAAGCAACTTCAGCTGTTCTAAAATGAACAACACGCAGCTCGTCACGAGATGGACTGTTGACCCGCGCTCAATCCGAGACGCGCTCGTAAGTCCAGTCCTTTTGGATGGTCCACTTCCCCACGACCAACTTGCCGTCGACTTCCATGTAATCCTCCAACGGCGGTCCAGGATAGGAATACTCCGCCATGCCTGACCGGTTCAAACGCAACGTGTCGCCATTTCCATACACTGCCGTGAGGTGGCTGTCGATGATCTCCATGCTCAGGTGCTTGTGAGACGCCGATCCATACACAAGGGAATCCTGAAGCACGAAGTTGCCGAGCATCCGCTGGGTGCGGTCGGAGGATGCGAAATTCGTGCTCATGTATCCAGGAGACGCAGTGGTGTCGCCCAAGAGTTCCTTGATTTCGTCGTAAACCGAGATGGCAGAAGTGCGGAACCGCTCAGCCGCCCCAGCCAGGTGCGCCGAGGAGTTCACGACCAGGTGGGTTTGGGCCTTGCATTCTTCGCCCATCATCCACATCAACGCGTCCATGTCGGGAACCCCTGAATACGTGCCTTGGTTCCACCAAGGATGGTTGTGGATGTTGTGTTCCATGTTGGCGTACACCACGTCTTGGTAGCGTCGGTTGTGCTCCTGGATGATGGCGTTTTGGTCCATCAAGCGGTCCAAATGTTCATACGCTTCCAGAAGGTGCTCGGGCAGACGCTCGTGGATTTTTTCAAGCGCCTCGTAGCCTTGCGTGTCAATGTGCAACGCCGATTCGAACCGCAGCATGTAATAAATGCCGAAGGCGTTGGCTTGCACTTCCCCCATGGTGCGGTCGGGGTTGTAGAGCACGTCCGAGAGCCGGTTGTTGGACCGATTCGCGAAGAGCGGCCTCAGCGCCGCCCAACAATCCGCTTCAAGGTCCCGCAGGACTTCTTCGAACAACACCTCGGCGCGGTTGGTGACCTCGCGCATTTCCTTTTGTTCCTCCAACTGGTTGGCCATCACAATGCCCACCACAATCATCACCACCTCCACCAGCGCAAACAACATCATCGAGAGGTTGTTGCCCGGATTCTCAGACTTCGTCAGTTGTCGAAACATGTGCTGCATGGCGTGAAATCATCTTGTTGGCCAGAAAGATACCCTTGCTGCAGCATTGGCCGGGCTGAAAGGCTGACCCAAGGTCAATCGCTCCTTTTCCACACGCAATTCAGCAACCCGTTGCACCGTTCCCGAATGGCATTGAATCCCACAGAGTAATCGGTTTGAAGGGTGGTGCCGATCAGTCCAAAGTGGTCGGCCGAAGCGTCCTCAGGGTGCAGCACCAACTGGCTCGAAGAATCGAAATACACGAACTCGTATTGTCCCTCATGAAACTGGTCGTCCGCAAATTCAAAGCGGTATCCGCCGAGCATGCCGGAAGGAGATTCATCGTCGAAAGCCATGTGGAGAGGCCGCGCCACCTGACAACCTTCGCACCCCACCTCCGCGTCAAGATCGAACGTTCCAAGGATGTTCTCCTCTTGGGGTTGACAACCCAAGCACAAGCAGGCGACCAGACAAGCAGCGAAAAAGCAGGTCGACTGCCATATGGCTGCGCTCTCGGAAGACTTCTTTGCGAGCATGACATTCATTTGACGCTTCTGTTGTGGATTCATGGGATGAACGCGTGCCACCGCAGTGAAGTTAACTGAACTACCTTCAGACTATGAAGTGTGCGCCATTGCACCTGATGAGTTCAACCGGATGGATGTTGGCACTGGTGCTGCTTGGGTCCTCGCTGGCCGGTTGTTCCGTCCAAAAAAGAACCACGACCCGTGGCTTTCACATTGAACACAAGGCGACCAAACTTCGATTGCCCGTTGTGGCAGAAACTCAAGGTTTGGAAACGTGTGGCTCGGCCCCCAAGTTCATCACGCACGAAAAGCTCGAACGTCTGAGCGGCGTACCCATCAAGCGCTCGGAGGCCAAAAAAGCGCTCGGTCGTTCCATCCTTCCGAATGGCAGCGCACCGACTTGTCCTGACTCCGGCGCGCGCGAATCGGAAAACCCCAGGCCCCGCCGAGCGAAGTTGAAAAATCCTGTCCTGTCCTTGCTGTCTCGTCCCACCACCCTTGACACGACGTCACAAGAGACTCAAGTCGCCCATGACCAACTCGAAGAATTGCGAACTGAAGCTCGAAGGACAATTGGGTGGAATTTTCTGCTTGGCTTGGCCCTCATTCCCTTGGGAATCATCCTAGGCGAAGACTACCTGCTCTACCAGGGAATTGGGCTCCTGGTTCTGGGCTTGTACATCAAAAGGTTGACCAACAACGATGCTGGATTGCTTGCTTGGAAAGAAAGGCGTCTGCTCAAACAACAACGGCGCCAAAACCGAACCTGGTGGCAATGGTTGCTTCGCGGCCTCGCCTTCACCAGCGTGTTCGCACTTGCAACGCTCGCCATGGCATTCGCGATTGGCTTGGTGGTGCTGTAGACCCATTTCCAGAGGCGTTGTCAAGTGCCTTTCTCAGCATGACCAACCTCGCTGAAGAGAACGAAAAACAGGA
>DKNS01000157.1:4077-6857 GCA_002469765.1 Flavobacteriales bacterium UBA7382
GGTCACTTCTCGAACCCTTTCTTCGCAAACGTTGATGAACTCTTGGTCTTGCGCGATTCCCTCAAGGATGAGGGCCTTCTCGACCGATTGACGGCAATCCCCGCCATCACTGAGCGGGGTGCTTCTTCACCCATCCCTTACCGTCCTTAAACCACTCTAGGAAGAAGTAGGATGGCAAACACCACAGGGAAGAAGTTCGGGGGACGTACAAAGGGCACACCCAACAAATGCACGGCCGAGGCAAAGGCGCTATTGGTTGATTTAATCGCGGGTCAAACAGACCGCATCCAAGAGGCACTTGACGAAGTGTTCGAATGCAACAAACGGGAGTACCTCCAAATCATGGTGCGCCTCCTCCCCTACGTGATGCCGAAGGCCACAGAAATGGACCCCAGCGAGCCGTCAGAGCGAAGGAAACTGAGTTGGTTCGGCAACTGAATTTGTTTTTTGAAGGCAAGCGCGGTGTTCTAGCGTTTTTAATCGCCGACACACTTGATTAGCATGCCAAATTCGGGATAACAGCAACTATTCCAACCAGAATAGCCCGAGCTATTGAACTCCCAAATGTGACTATTTGAAGAAGAACTCCAATAATAATTCCAATCCCACGTACCTCCTCCTGAACCACAGTAATCCACGAAGTTATTTTCATTCTGGTACTGGACACTACCGCCGGCATCCAAGAACGAATTCCACTCAGAGTTGTCCGGAACATGGAATCCCGTTGGACACAATTCAAGATTGTAAGCAGCGTTTCCGCTGTAAAGAGCCCCATCCGTCCCAGAAAGCATGCTAAGCGCTTCTGCAACATCTGTGCCTTGGTACCCAGGAACCATGATAAACTCACCCTGGCATTGGCCGTGGTTGTCGGGGGAAACAAATGGCAAGTATCTAAGATTCTCAACCATCCAACATTGACCTCCTACATCCTCGGTGGTGTACGTAGAACCGGCATAGGTGAATGACCCACCGCAATACTCGCAAATTTCAGAATTGGTACTTGTGGGGTTGTAATTCAACGCAACAGCGTCGTTGCACCCAGGACATGTCCCAAACTCGCAAGACTCGTCCTCCACATTGGCAGTCGGTTCGTAATTGCAAGCCAATTCTACCATGCAACCATAAACGATACAAGAACCGTCATCACAGCCGGCCAACTCGTCATAATTAGAGGCTAGTGGGTTCGTGCAGCCTTCGTAAGTGCATGAATCATCGCCACAAATCGCAGTCTCATCAAAATTGCATGCGTTCGGGTCAATGCATCCCGTATCGCCTTCTTCCACACAAGACCCGTCGTCACAGCCCGCCTCGGGGTTGAAGTTGCAAGCTGTCTCGTCGTTGCAACCTGGGTAAGTGCAAGACTCGTCTAGCTCGGTCGCTCCCGGCGCAAAGTTGCACGCCTCTTGATCGGTGCATCCGTAGACTTCCAATTGGTCACAAACGCCATCACCGTCGACATCACTCTGACAGTCGCCCGAACAGTTCAGGTAGAACTCTTCAACGTACCAACACACCCCATTGTCAATTGTCGCTTCAGGGCTGTAGTTGCAGGCTTCGATGTCGGTGCAACCGTAGCAAGACGTGAAGTCGCACGAGCCGTCGTTGATGGACGCGCTGGGGTCGTAGTTGCAGGCAATGTCGTAGGTGCAGCCGGGGATGCTGTCGTCGTCGCAAATGCCGTCGCCGTTGAGGTCGTTTTGGCATGCGCCGCCACATGTTCCCACAGCGTCCAGGACGTTGCCGTTGCAATCGCAGTAGCCCTCGGGAATGTCATTGCAACCGCATCCAAAGACTGGGCCAGGACCGTTGCACACGCCGCAACTGTCGTATTCGCCCACGCAGTCGTCGTCGTCGTCGCAGATGCCGTCGCCGTCTTCGTCGGCCGTGCATCCTCCACCACACACCCCAAGGATGTCTTCCACGTTCCCTGCGCAATCACAAGCGCCTTCAGGAACGTCAGAGCAGCCACAACCGTAGATGGCGCCTGGACCGTTGCACACGCCACATTCATCCGCCTCGCCCACGCACGAGTCGCCGTCGTCACAAATGCCGTCGCCGTCCTCGTCGGCCTCACATGTCCCTCCGCACGCACCCAACGCGTCCACCACGTTGCCCTCGCAATCGCAGTCGCCCTCAGGAATGTCTGAACATCCGCAGTCGTAGATGGCACCAGGACCGTCGCACACACCGCATTCGTCTTGAAGGATGCACTTGTCCTCATCGAGCACATGGGCCGTGGGGTCGTAGTTGCACGCCTCAGGGAGGGTGCAGCCAACCTTTGGAATCACCAAATTCCATGAATCTCCATCCCACTGCAAAAACTGGCCAGGCATGGTGCCTTGAGGCAACGCACTCGCCTCAATCATGGCCTCAAGCGAGCTCAAGTACATCGACAACGGGATGCTGTCCACCTGGATTTCTTCCTGCTCCCACTCGTAGCCAAACACCACCAAGAACTCCATCAAATCAGGCGTGCTGATGAAGGCGTCGGCGTTTTCGTCGGGGTTGAACGGGTAGTTGATTTGGGCTGTGGCCGTCAAGGTCAACAAGGCCAAAAAGAGGGAGGCAAGCTGTTTCATTGGGTTCAGTTGTTGCCATAAATATACCACGGGCTCATTTCCGAGGCATTCAATGCCTCTCCTCTGCATTTTTTCAAGCGACAGGCAACCAATCGCCTGCAAAAACAGGAGAGTCCCTTTCAGAACTCTCCCGTTCGGTACCCGGAGCGGGACTTGAACCCGCACGACCCATTCGGATCAACAGAGTTTAAGTCTGTCGTG
>DKNS01000133.1 GCA_002469765.1 Flavobacteriales bacterium UBA7382
TTTCTGACCTTTTCTGTAGTTCATTCTGAGTATGATTTCTTTCGCTCGCCGCCCAACCTGGACACACTTTGCACTCGCCTTGACTTTCACTTGGCAAGGTGCTGGCGAACAGGCGTTGGAGGTTGCGGCGTTGGCTTTCGGACTGCACGTGGTGCAGGTCGGTGCGGCAACAACGTCATTCATGGCAAAGTGATTGTCCTATCTTGCTGGCAATGCCCAACCGACGCACAAGATCTTGGACCAGCACCATGGAAGTGCTGGAACCGCACGCGCTGACTTCAGCTGACCGAGAATTGCTCGAGGCAGCCCACGATGCTGCCAAACACGCTTACGCCCCGTACAGTGGATTTCACGTGGGCGGCGCCGTGCGCTTGGAAAATGGAATCGTCGTCAAAGGGAGCAACCAAGAAAACATGGCCTACCCATCTGGCATGTGCGGAGAACGGGTGGCTGTTTTTGCGGCGAGCGCACAACACCCTGGCGCCAGGATGACTGCCGTCGCCATAGTGTCCCCCTCCGAGAAGGCCATTCCCAACGGATTCATGCCGTGTGGAAGTTGCCGGCAAGTCCTGGTTGAAGCAGAACGCCGACAAGACCAGCATCTGCGCATCCTTCTTCAGGTCCGGGATGAAGACGTCATGGTGTCTGAAAGTGCAGTCAACTTGATGCCGTTTGCCTTCGAGGCCCTGGGATTGGGACCAGACGCGGTCGGCATTTGACCCTTTGTCAGGCCTCCCTCTTCACCAACAACCGTTCGCACACCTTCAGGCTGAAGGTTTGGTCTTGAGCGCCTTTGTGCAACATGGTCATGCTGCCGTCGAACGGCTCAACAGCACGAACGTGGAAGGTGTGGCCCAGGGCGATGCCGTGGCTGTCGAGGAAGGTCAACAAAGATTTGGAGGATTGGGACAACCCCACCAAGGAAACCTTCGATCCCACACTGCATTCTGACAATTTCATGCAGTCGATCTCCAGGACGTTGCCCTGAGCGTCTGGAATAGGAGAGCCGTGAGGGTCCACCGTAGGAAAGCCCACCAGCTCGTCCATCCGATCGAAAAAAGCCGGTGCCTTCACGTGTTCGACCTGCTCAGCAATGTCGTGCACTTCATCCCAACCAAACCCCATTTGCTCGACCAAAAACATCTCCGTCAATCTGTGTTTGCGAACCACCAAAGCCGCAGCTTTCTTGCCCTTGGCAGTCAACTTCAAGGGCTTGTACTTCTCATACTTCAAGAACCCGTCTTGTTGAAGGGCCTTGGCCATGCCGTTCACCGAAGGCTTGCTCACGGCCAGATGGTCGCTGAGGTCTGAAATGCCCACTTCCCCGACCTCGTTGGCCAGCGCAAACAACGCTTTCAGATAATTCTCGACGGTGTGGGATGCCATGGTTGGGAATGAAATACAAATTTAAGGTCAAATTTGACAGCCCTACTTTAATTGTTAGGTGAGTCTAACAATGTAGTTTTGACCTCAGAACTCTACCCATGCTCAGGATTGCCTTTCTCTTCGCGTTGTGTGCGTGTGCATCCATGTCGACATGGGCACAAGGTGTGTTGATCGGAAGGGTGACATCCCAAGGAAAAGCCTTGCCCTTCGCCAGCGTTTACTTGCAAGATGGTCCTTTGGGGGCGGCAGCAGATGCAGAAGGGATGTACCGCCTCAATGACGTACCTGTTCAGACGTGGACGGCCGTGGCTTCCATGGTCGGATATCTCCCGTTGGAACAACGCGTCGAGGTGGTGACGCAGGGCATCACGGTGTTGGATTTTGAGCTGGTCACACGCCCCGAGGCCATTGAAGAAGTGGTTATTTCAGGCACCATGAAGGAAGTGTCCAAATTGGCCAGCCCCGTTCCCGTCGAGGTGTATTCTCCAGCCTTTTTCCAGGCGAATCCGACGTCCTCCATGTACGATGCGTTGGAGTGTGTGAACGGCATTCGTCCCCAGATGAATTGTGCCATCTGCAACACTGGAGCCATCCGAATTCAAGGATTGGAAGGGCCGTACACCATGGTCCTGATCGACGGCATGCCCATTGTAAGTGGTTTGGGGACGGTCTACGGACTGAACGGTATTCCGTCTGCCTTGATCGAGCGAATGGAAGTGGTGAAAGGCGCCGCAAGCACCTTGTATGGATCTGAGGCGGTCGGCGGTTTGATCAACGTCATCACCAAATCGGCAAGCAACGCCCCTTCCCTTTCGGTTGACGTGTTTGGCACAACTTGGGGGGAGGTCACCGCCGACTTGGCTGCATCGGTCAAAATCGATGACAAGGTTCAGGGGTTGGTTGGGGTGAATGCGTTTCACTTCGGACAACGCGTGGACGACAACGACGACCAATTCACCGACATGCCGCTGCAGGATCGCGTGTCGCTGTTCAACACGTGGAGCGTCGAGCGCAAGGACGACAGGGCTCTTACACTTGGAGGCAGGTACATCTTCGAGGACAGATTTGGTGGGGACATGGACTGGATCGAAGCCGAGCATCGAGGTGGTTCCGAGCGTTATGGAGAGAGCATTTTCACCCAGCGATGGGAGGCCTTTGGGACATGTCAGCTGCCCACAACTGAGTTGCTGACGATGCAATTCAGCGCCAACGGGCATCGTCAAAACTCCGTCTACGGCGACGTGTCTTACATCGCAGCACAGCGCATCTCGTTTGGACAATTGACATGGGACAAATCGATCGGGGTCATGCATGACTTGTTGGCAGGTGCGGCCCTCAGACACACCGTGTACGAAGACAACACCCCGGCCACAGCCGAAGGGCCTTCAGAGGTTTGGTTGCCCGGTTTGTTTGTCCAAGATCAGGTGTCTCTCAACACCCAGAACACCGTGCTGCTTGGCATGCGTTACGACAGGAACTCCGTGCATGGAAACATCGTCACGCCCCGTCTGAACTACAAGTGGAACTCCCGCGACCAGTGGACTGTGGTTCGAGTGTCTGCCGGCAGCGGCTACCGCGTCGCCAACATCTTCACGGAGGACCATGCTGCCCTCACAGGGGCCCGCGACGTGGTTGTGGTGTCCGATTTGAATCCTGAACGGTCCAACAACTTAAATGTGAACATCGTTCGGAAATGGATTGGACGAAGAAACGCCCTGGTGACTCTGGACGGTTCGGCCTTCTACACGCACTTCAGCAACAAAATCCTGCCGGATTACACGACCGACCCCGGCCAAATCATTTACGACAACCTCGACGGCTTCGCAGTCTCCAAAGGCGTGTCAATCAATGTCGATTTGGCCCATGAAGATTTGACCCTTCGTGCGGGAGCCACGGGCATGGAGGTCTTCACAGACCAAGACGGCACACGCAAACGCCAAGAGCTCACTGAGCGGTTCTCTGGCACATGGTCGCTGAGTTACCACATTCACCGATGGGATCTCACCTTGGACTACACAGGCAGCGTGTACAGCCCCATGGATTTGCCCACCCAGACCACCGACGAATTCTTGGACCCCCGTCCAGCGCAATCCCCATGGTTCAGCATTCAAAACCTTCAACTTACACACGGGCGTGGCCACAAGATGGAATGGTATGGTGGCGTGAAAAACCTTCTGAACTGGACGCCTTGGCAAAACATGCCGGAAGGCGTGCGATTCCTCGGCAACACGGCCGACCCATTTGAAGTTGACCCCCAAGAGGGAGAGCTGGTGTTTGATCCAGCTTACGTGTACGGGCCCAGCCAAGGAATACGCGGATTTCTGGGGATTCGAGTGTTGCTCAAGTGAGCAACTCTCCGGTCAACATACCGTGCCGAAGCCGCTGAGCAGCGCAAGCACGTCGGCCACGCTCACTTGCCCATCGCCGTCCACATCATTGGCGCATGCCTCTGCACAGCCGAACTCCGAAAGCAAACTCAACACATCAGACACCGTCACCGACAAATCGCCATCGAGGTCCAAGGGACACGCCGCTTCGTCGTCCGACAAGACACCATCGCAATTGTTGTCCTCCCCTGAGGCCGTGCCAGGGGCTCCAGGGTAAACTGTTCCATCCGAATCGTCACAGTCGCAAATGGTGGATTCGCCGTCCTGGTCCAAATCAACGATGCCTGCACACACCTCGAAGTCGGATTGGCAGTTTTGCGCCACGCAAGCTTCACAATCGGCCTCAGAACCGAAGGCGCAGGCGAGGAAACAGTTGTTGGAAACGCAGGTGCTTTGGTCTGCAAAACATCCAACACAGCCCGCACTCATCTGAGGCAAAGCTTCTGCGATGCACCCCTCAAAACAGGCGTTGATGTCGCTGCTCAAAAAACAGGAGAAGCCACAGTCGAAGACGGCGTCGTTCACAATTGTCCCTTCGTTGCAGAGCAAGTCAAAGTCGCTCGAATTGCACTGTGAATGGACTGAGACGGTGGCCCACAACATCGACACCAAGGTCAAAAACGAGGGCAGACAAAGGATGCGAGATAAGGTCATACACAAATTAACGTCCCTGCAGCCCAAATGGTTCAAAATCAGAGATGAATCTTCATAATGTCTTCGGCCAACACCCCTTCCCTCCGGGAGCCATTTTCATCACAAATACCGCACATCGTCGGGTTTGTCGACCTTGAATGACGCGTGGAGTAAGTGAATGTGTGCAGGGGGGAATCTTGAGTTCGCTTAGATTAGATGAGCATTTGCGAAATTTGAAGTCTTCGTCCCTGAAACACCCCCAATCCATGACCTGTCGTTTGCTTTTCCCCTTCTTGGCTCTTTTCCCGATGGCGCTGTGTGGCCAAATCGACGGCGACAACATCTTCTCTGTCGACCAGGTCATTGCCATCGATTTGGCGTTTCCTCAGAACAACTTTTGGTCGTTGCTCGAGGCCAACTATGCCGCAGATGAAAACGAGTACATCGCAGCGCATTTGACCTTGACCGATGTGAGCGGCACGCACGCCATGGACAGCGTGGGGGTAAGGCTGAAGGGCAATTCAAGCCACATGCACCCAGGCGACAAGAAGTCCTTCAAAATCGACTTCAACAAATACATCTCAGGCCAGAACTACGACGGCCTCAAGAAACTCAACTTCAGCAACGGCTTCAAGGATCCCACCTGCATGCGCGAGAAGCTCTTTTTCGATGTGTGTCGCGAGGTGGGCGTGTCGGCGCCGCGGGCCAACTTCGCGGAGGTGACCTTCAACGGTGAGCCCTGGGGGTTCTACACCGTGGTGGAACAAATTGACGACCAATTCCTGGACTGGAACATTCAAGAGGACAGTGGCAACCTCTTCAAGGCGGGCGACAATTTCGGCGGAGGCGGCCCTGGCGGAGGTGGTGGTGGTGGTGCAGAAGCCAACCTCGTCCACTACGGCGACGACCAAGCGCTCTACGAAGAGCGCTACGAGCTGAAAAGTAACGAAGACACCAACGACTGGAGCGACTTGGTGTCGTTCCTCGACTTCGTCAACAACACCACGACAGAGGCGTTTGCGGCGGGCATCGATTTCCGGATGGATGTGGACGGTTTTTTGCGGTCCGCGGCGTTGGACATGTTGTTCAGCAATTTGGACACCTACTCTGGGTCCGCTCGGAATTACTACATCTACCACAACATGGACACCAACATGTGGCAGTGGATCAAGTGGGACGGCAACGAGGCGTTTGGCTCCTACACCAACGGCGCCGGCAACATGGAAACGTTGGCGATTGATTACAGCGACACCCCCCGGCCCCTGTTGGAAAACATGCTCGGCCATCCTGACCTTTACAGTCGCTACATCGAGCATGTCTGTGACCTGGTCGATCATGTGTTCAACGAGACCCACATGCAAGCCCAAATCGACGCCACGGCCGAACTCATTGCGCCATTCGTCTACGCCGACAGCCACAAAATGTACTCCAACAATGACTTCGACACCAACCTATCGGACAACCTCATCAGCGGCGGCGGCCCCGGGGGTGGTGGCCCTGGCGGAGGTACCACCTACGGCTTGAAGTCGTTTGTCACCAACCGGGCTTCTTACGTTTTAACCCAAATGGAATGCCCCACTTCTGAGGTGGCCGACCTCGCTCCATCAGGTTTCACAGTGTACCCCAATCCCGCGACAGAGAGCATCCACGTTCAACTCGCCCCTTGGTCAACTGCAGACGTACGTCTGATCAACTTGGTTGGACAAGTCTTACACACCAAGTCTGCCACATCTTCTGGGCTGGTTCAATTTGAACTGGGCGATTTGCCGTCGGGCACGTACGTGGTGGAAATCGTGGAGACAGGTCAGCCTCCGCAGCACACCCACGTCGTGGTTCAATGAGGGACGGCAAATCAGCCTCCCAGCAAGCCCAAGAACACGAGCAAATCTGAGACAGTCACCGCACCATCGGCATCCAAATCGCCCTCAGGACATCCCAGGCATCCGTATTGGCTCAGCAATTGCAGGAAATCGTCGATGGTGAACACGCCGTCACCGTTGTAATCTCCTGCGTACAGACAAGCCTCAGGATTAGCCACAGTTGCTTCGGGATTGAACGTGTACGACGATTCGTCAGTGCAACCGGTGACCAGCAGGTTGTCGTTGTCGAAAGCCAATCCCTCCGCCATTTCCAGGGCCGTCCCGTCTTCTGTCAAGACAAGCAAATTGACGGTGCCGTGAAATTGTGAAGGGTCGGTCACCGTGAATTGTCCCAACAGAGACAAGCCGCTGTGCTCGGGCCAATTTCCCAGCATCACGTCGTGCCCAAAAAAGGCCCCGCCAATGGAATCGTTCAATGCAATCTGACCTGGCTCCTGAGATTCTTCCCAATCATAATCCCCCGTCACTTGGGTCATGGACGTGTTCATGCTCCACTCGTCCAGCCACCCCAACTCAATCCCGGCAGAAAACCAGGTTGAGTATGCATTTGCGGGAAAAAAATTGTCAAACAAAGGCTGGTAATCCGACAAGAGCGTCGTGCCCGTGACCCCGCCAAATCCATAAAACTCCCCCGCTGTGTTGAGCTCGAGCGGCCGCTCGTCGTCGCCGAACATCGCCAGCACCCTGTCACTGGGCTCACTCAAGACGGCATACAGCCTGTACGTGACCGCCCCAACAGGCAGGGCCCCTGCCAATCCTGCAAGCTCATTGTCGTGCACGGCCACCTCCACCAAGCCCACCCCGAGCACGTAGCCTGACGACATGGGCAGCCAGGTTCCCGGACATTGTATCCCCATATGAGGAATGTAGGCCAGAACATCTGCAACATCCACCGTACCAGATCCGTCGACGTCGGGCTCGCCTCCTTCCAAGCCGTAATCACCCAGCACGTGCAACCACGTGTTGGCCCCGACTACATTGTCCCCGTCGTGGTCGAACACGTCGCATGGTGTTTGAGCGTGCATTTGACCCACGAGAAGGGCCAGCAGGAAAGGAAGCGTCTTCAGCATTGACGCGCAATTTAACCAGGAGACGCAATTCATCGCACGCCCCCAGCCGCCCTTGAACCTGGTGTCAGGGTTTTGAAGCAGCCTCGTCGGCCTTGAAAACCCATCCCAAGCGCAAGCCGCCAGATGCCCTAAATCCTTGGGGTGGCGGATACAGCACCGTCGATTCTGCGTACACACCGGGATAGTTGTCGTCGGCCCATGTCGTTCCCATGTACATGTCCAAGGCCAAGCGCCCCAGGCACTTTTGCCACCCCGCGTGCAGAGAAGCGCCGTTGGCTGACCATTTGTGTCGGCCCAAGCCATCCGGCTCTTCCAATTTGTAATTGGCAAACCCAAAGAAGCCCCCGAGAGAGGCATACACCCCGGAGAGGCCTTCAGCGCCTGTCGGATACCACCGGACAAAAGGCTCCACGATCAACCCGCGCTTTTGGGCGTTTTGAGACATGAACCACGACTGCCCCTCAAGGAAGACCTCACGTGACAGCAAATCCACTTCTGCACCTGCAGAGAACGCGCTGCTCAGGCGGTGTTCCACCGAGATGCCATGGCGTCCCAAAACCAGATCCGTGAGGCTGCCTTTGACTGCAGTTTGGCCCAAGCTTGACAAGACGGTCAGGAGCCCCAACAGCAAGAAAAGAAGATGTTTCATGATGTAACTACGTTTAATTCTCCTGATTGGTATGCGCAACACCGCATCGCTGCAAGGCGAGTTCGCCTGCGGTTTCCAAATCAGACAGCACCAACCGCACCCAACGCTCACAACGCTCTTGGGTGAGCTCGTATTGGTTGTCTTCATCCAAAGCCAAACCGTAAAATTCGTTGTCGTTTTTCAATGCACGAGACTTTTGGAATTGGTAGCCCTCCGTGGGCCAAAAACCAATGAGTGTCGCGCCACTTTCCAACAGAGATTGTGCAAGGATGCCCACCCCATCGATGAACCACTCGTCGTACCCCCACTGATCACCAAGGCCAAACAAGGCCACCGTCTTTCCCTTAAAATCCAACTTTTTAAAGTGGTCAAAGTACGCTTCCCAATCGCTTTGCAATTCACCGTAGTACCACGTCGGAACACCCAAGATGAATACCTCGTGATCCAACCAATCGGCGTCGGTCAGTTCAGCGATCACTTTGTCCTCCACCCGGATTTGCTGTTGTTCAAAAAGGGGCATAAGAATATTTTGAACCACATGGTGTGTCTTTTGGGTGTCAGAGCCGTAATACAATCGAATCATGCATGCGTGGTATGTGAGGAAAGAAATGGGTGGGCACTTGGCCCACCCATCAAACTGACTTGGACTTGTGAAACCTGCTGATGTCCGCGGAGCTGCGTTCAGCTGCCGCAATTGAAACCGATAACCGACAATCTCATGTCCTTGCCGATTCAAATTTCTCGCAGCCACCCAGAAATGAACATCCCTCATTCAGGTTATTTTGAACGATTCTAAATAAATACCCCAAATGAGGGATGGCCACGAGGTGATCGGCCTGTTCTCGGGCAAGTGCAATCAGTATACAAGCGTCTGCATGGCATGAGGCAAAATGTCCACATGTACTTCCTTATCACCCACCACTAGGGCGTAAGCCATGGGGTTGTCGGTTCGATTCATCACCACCGTCACAAGTTCCCCTGAGGGATTCTCAAACGTGGTGCTCTCCAAGGTGCTCCGGCTTGCAGACGTGCTGACGCGGCGCGCCCCCGGCTTGATGAACTTGGAGAAGTGGCCGATGTAATGGTACGTTGGAGTCAGAATCAGCTCGTCCGTTTGAGTGTCCCCATGAATGGGGGCAAAACAGAAATTCTGCACGTGGTTGGGCCCTCCCCGTTCGTCCAACAAGATGTTCCAATCGGTCCACCCGACTGTGCCGCTGTTGAAGTCGTGGATCATGCTGTTGCCGTAGCGCTCAGCGTTGGACCAACGTTCGTAATGCTGGTTGTCAAATCCTTCTTGGCACCCTTCGGTGAAGAGCAGCTTCTTGTCGGGGTACGACTCTTGGATCAGCTTGAGGTTGTCGTATTTGGGTGATCCGCCCGTCCACGTTTCGTACCAGTGGAACCCTGTGCCCCAGGCGTATGAAGCGGCCAAAGAGTCTTCAAAAATGGTGTTGGCCCTGTGCGTGATGAGGTCACGGTTGTGGTCCCACACCACAATATTCTTGTCCCCATAGCCTGCCTTTGCCATGGCTGGCCCCAAGTGAAACTTCAAAAAGTCACGCTCTTCCTCCGCCGTGTAGATGCAAGATTCCCAGCGCTGGGTCGCCATCGGCTCGTTCTGGATGGTCACCCCCCA
>DKNS01000001.1 GCA_002469765.1 Flavobacteriales bacterium UBA7382
GCTGACTGTGATCGAGTTCTCACCAAGGGCAAGAGCTTGTGCATTGCCGTTGAACCAGTTGCCATTGGCCACAGTCTTTGCAACCCTGTAGTTGGCTCCACCTGATGGAAGGGAAGCCACATTGAGAACCAGAGTCTGAGCAGCAGAACTGTTTGGATCGTCTGGTGTCGTGGCTGTCAAAGCATGGGTCCATGCTTCGTTTGGTCCCGGGGCAAACAAATTGCAATCGGCAATTGGAGTTCCGGGGTCTGCGGTCACAGCGTAGCAAGCATCTTGTTCTTCGCCATTGATGACCAAGCCGTCGAATTCCACATCTCCACTTGAGAATTGGATTTTCACCGACCGGGCAAAAGACACCCCGCCCACAGTGATGCTGTTGTCACCTGGGATCAAGGGTTGTGCGCTTGCCTGGAACCAGTTGCCATTGGCCACAGTTTTGACCACGCGGTAATTCGCGCCTGCTTCAGGAAGTCCTGCAACATTGATAGAAAGCGTCTGGGCATCAGCGCTGCTGGGGTCATCCGCTGCGGTCAGCGTGATGACGTGTGTCCAAGTGGCATTGGGTCCCGCGTCAAACAACGAGCATTCGGAAATGGTCGAAGATTGGGCCTGGGCACTGAGGCCAAAGAGTACACCGATCGTCAACACAATGAAATTGCGCCAAATTGACGTCGAGGTGTTTTCAGGACACGCGTCCCAATTGGTAAGAGAAGTAAGCATTTTGTCGTGCTTTTGAGAGATTTTGTCGCACTAATTTAATCATTCATCCTAAAAAAGACAAATTATGATTGTGATTTTAGTGGACAGGGTGTCGTGAACACACGATTCTGGTCCAGAGGGACTTGGGAAAAGCGATTTCTCGTGAAAGAAGAAAGCCGGACCCCAAGGAGCCGGCTTTTCATCAAGTTCAAGAAGCCAAAGAATCAGTAGCTGTAAGTGCCTTTGTCGATCATCGCTTGGGCCACGCGGCGGCGGGCTTCTTTGGTGTTGAACGGGTCGACTTTCGTGAAGCGTTTCATGCCCATGATCATCATCTTCAATTCGTCCCCTTCGGCAAAGCCCATCAGCGCTTCTTTGCCAGCGAAGTTGATTTTGTCTGCCACCCAAACCAGGTAGGTCTGCATCATGTCCGTGGGCAATGCCGCGACTTCAGCGCCTTGTTTGGCTGCAATTTTCTGGGCGCGCAGCACCAGACTTTCAGCGGTGTATGCCCACACGGCCATGTCTGCGATGCCCATGAGGATTTCTTGCTCTTTGGCGAGGGACATCATGAGCTTTTGTGCTGCAGACCCAGCCACCATAAGGGTGGCTTTTTTGAAGTTCTTGACGTACGCCAAATGCTTTTCATAGATGTCCGAGGGAGCATTGCCAAATTCCGGAATGCCGGACAACTCGTTGGCCACCGCCATGGCGGGGGTCATCAAATCCAGCTCGCCTTTCATGGCCTTTTTCAAGATCATGTCGACGGTGAGCATGCGGTTGATTTCGTTGGTGCCTTCAAAGATTCGGTTGATCCGAGCATCTCGGTAGGCGTGTTCGGCGCGTGTTTCTGCGCTGTAGCCCATGCCTCCGTGGATTTGAACGGCCTCATCAACCACGTAGTCGGTGACTTCGGAGCCCAGGATTTTCATCATGGCGCACTCCGGGGCGAAGGCTGCGATGCCTTTGAGGGTGGCCTCGCCCTTGTCCATGCCACCCGCAGCCAAATCAGCGATGGCGTCGTCGATGTTTTGGGTGGCGCGGTACACCGCGGTTTCAAGGGCGTACGTCTGGATGGCCATTTCACCCAGTTTGTGGCGGATGGCGCCGTATTTGCTGATGGGCCGACCAAACTGCTCGCGTGCGTTGGCGTATTTGACACTCTCTGTGATGGCGTCCTTGCACGAGCCAATGACCACCCCACCCAGCTTGATCCGGCCAATGTTCAGGATGTTGACGGCAATCTTGAAGCCTTTGCCGCGCTCGTAGAGCAAGTTTTCGGCCGGCACCAGCACGTCGTTGAAGAAGATCTGCCGGGTGCTGGACCCCTTGATGCCCATCTTTTTTTCCTCGGGGTTCATGGTGATGCCGTCATATCCCTTCTCGAGGATGAAGGCGCTGAGGTTGTCGTCGTCGTCGATTTTGGCGAACACGATCAGCACGTCCGCGAACCCGCCGTTGGTGATCCACATCTTCTGGCCATTCAGCACGTAATGGGTGCCGGTTTCATTCAGCTTGGCCTTGGTTTTGCCGCTGTTGGCGTCTGATCCACTTCCTGGTTCTGTCAAGCAATAGCATCCCTTGAGTTGGCCTGTGGCGAGTCCGGGAATGTACTTTTTTTTCTGCGCTTCGTTGCCGTAATAGAGAATGGGCAGCGTGCCAATGCCGGTGTGAGCAGAGAAACTCACCGCAAAGCTGTGCGCACCTCCCATGCTTTCGGTGATGAGCATGGTGCTTTTGAAGTCGAGTCCCAGTCCTTCCAATTCTTCAGGGACAGAGCTCCCGAGAAGCCCGAGCTCGCCGACTTCCTCCAAAAGTTGGGGGGTGAGCCCTTCTTCCAAGGTCTCGATGCGTTCGAGGTTGGGGATGATGCGCTGGTCCACAAAGTCGAGGCCGGTTTGGAGCATCATTCGGTGCTCTTCCGTCCATTCTTCTGGCGTGAAAATGTCGTCGGCACTCACGTCTCGAATCAAAAATTCACCGCCTGTGATGGCCTGTTGTGTGGTGGGGTTTCCAGATGTCATGTCCAAGTGGATTAAAGCATTTCAAACACGCCAGCTGCACCTTGGCCGGTGCCCACGCACATCGTGACGATGCCGTGTTTGGCGTTTTGGGTTTTCAGTTCATTCAGAAGTTGCACGGTGAGTTTGGCCCCAGTGCAACCCAGGGGGTGTCCAAGGGCGATGGCGCCACCGTGCACATTGACTTTGGAGGGATCCAAATCCAGTTCACGCAGCACCGCCACGCTTTGAGAAGCAAACGCTTCGTTCAATTCATACAGCTCGATGTCACCGGCGGTCAAGCCTGCCTTGTCGAGGGCTTTGGGCACGGCATGGATGGGGCCGACGCCCATGATACGGGGCTCGAGTCCACTCACGTGGTACGATTTCAACCGCGCCAAGGGCTCCACCCCGAGTTCTTTCAGCATGCGTTCGCTGACCACCATTACAAAGGCCGCCCCATCAGAAGTTTGGGAACTGTTCCCTGCAGTCACGGAACCACCTTCGGCGAAGACCGCTTTGAGCTTGGCAAGCGCTTCGGCATTGGTGCCACGTCGAACCCCTTCGTCGGTGTCGACAATGTGGGTGCGTTCCTGACGTTTTTCTTCCGCATCAAGGAAAATCTCCTGCACCTCAACAGGGGCGATGCCTTTCGCAAAGGCGCCGTTGTCAATCGCAGCGGCCGCCCTGCGGTGGCTTTCCACGGCAAAGGCGTCTTGATCTTCGCGGGATACGTTGAAATCCTTGGCCACAGCCTCCGCCGTCAACCCCATGCCCCAATACCATTCAGGGTTGTGCTTGGCGACACGTGCATTGGGCACAATCCGCCACCCGCCGAAGGGGATGGGGGACATCGTTTCGATGCCGCCGGCCACGATGCAGTCTGCGATGCCAGCGTGGATCTTGGCCGATGCAATGGCGATGGTTTCCAAGCCGCTTGCGCAGTATCGGTTGACCGTCATGCCGGGCACTTTGTCTGTGTCCAATCCCATCAGCGACACCATGCGACCGATGTTCAGCCCTTGCTCAGCCTCGGGAGTCGCGTTGCCGACAATCACATCGTCGATGCGCGTTTTGTCGAGCTGTGGGAAATCTGACACCAGCCGCCGAATGACCTGCTCTCCCAGGTCATCAGGCCGGAGAAATTTGTAAGCGCCTCGAGGGGCTTTGCCCACTGCGGAGCGATATCCGCCAACAATGTATGCGTCCATCAGTTCCGGAGAATTTTGCCCTTTTGAACGAGGCTCTGCATGCGCTCAAGGGTCTTGCGCTCGGTGCAGAGTTCGAGGAAAGCCCGGCGCTCGAGGCCGAGCAAGTAATCTTCGCTGACTTCAGCGCGGGCACTCAAGTCTCCGCCACACATGACGTACCCGAGTTTTTCGCTGATCAATTTGTCGTGCTCAGAAATGAAGTTGCCCGCGTGCATGCTGCTTGCGCCGGCGTACACAATGCCCATGCCTTCTTGGCCCATCACGGTGATGTCCTTGCGCTTGACGGGTTGGGTGTACCCGGCATCGGCCAAGGCCAGCGCAGCGGCTTTGGCACGTGCGAGCTGGTCTTTGCGGTTGACCACGACTTCGTCGATGCCTTCTCGGAAATACCCGAGTTCAAACGCCTCATACGCTGACGTGGCCACCTTGGCTTGTCCAATGGTCAAGAATCGCTCCCGCATGGCGTTGATGCGGATGTCGCCTTCACCCAGTTGGTCGTTCAGACGGAGCACGAATTCTTTGGTACCACCGCCGCCAGGGATGACCCCAACCCCGAACTCCACGAGGCCGATGTAGGTCTCGGCATGGGCCACCACTTTGTCCACGTGAAGGCAGACTTCACATCCGCCGCCAAGCGTCAATTGGTGGGGGGCTGCCACCACAGGAATGCCGCTGTAGCGCAACCGCATGGTGGTGTTTTGGAACATGCGGATGGCGTAATCGAGCTCGTCCCATTCCTGTTCGACGGCCAGCATGAAGATCATGCCCACGTTGGCTCCCGCTGAGAAATTGCCGCCTTCGTTGCTGATCACCACCCCACGCCACTTGGGGTCGCTTTCCGCCAGGTCGAGGACCTTATTCAAGCCTTCAATCACCTCGGCACCGATGGTGTTCATTTTCGTGTGGAACGCGATGTTGAGGACGCCGTCTCCGAGGTCTTGGATGGTGGTGCCACTGTTGGACCATACCGTCTTGTCCTGGTCCAGCAAAGACAAAGCGATGCGGCCCTCTTGCCCTGGAACGGTTGTGTGTGTTTTGGAAGTCACGTCCCAACAGGTGCGCTTTCCATCGGCAACGCCATAGAAAGAGGTGGCGCCAGAAGCAACCAAATCGTGAACCCACGAGGCCACTTCCAATTCGCGGTCTGCGCACGCCTTCAATCCGGCCTCGAGGCCAATGGCGTCCCAGCTTTCAAATGCCCCCAACTCCCAACCAAACCCGGCACGCAAGGCGTCGTCAACTCGGAAAATTTCGTCACTGATCTCCGGGATGCGATGGCTCACGTAGGCGAAGACATCCGCAAAAATGCGGCGATAGAATTCGCCCGCTTGGTCTTGACCTTGGAACAGAAGCTGGGTTCTCGATTTCAAGTCATCCACCTGTTTGGCGGCGTCCAGGGTGGTGAATTTGACTTTCTGTTTGGGCTTGTACTCCAATGTCTTCAGGTCCAATGCATGGATTTCCTTCTTGCCGTCTTGAACCACCTTCTTGTAAAAGCCTTGGCCCGACTTGCTTCCCAGGTGTCCTTGATCCACCAAGTGCTGGACGAACGAGGGGATGCCAAAGACTTCCGCACGTTCGTCGTCAGGACAATTCTGCGCAACCCCGCTGGCCACATGGACCAGGGTGTCGATGCCAACCACGTCGCAGGTTCGGAATGTGGCGCTCTTGGGTCGGCCCATGGCCGGTCCGGTCAGCTTGTCCACAGCCTCCACGGAGAGCCCCATCTCTTGCACAGCATGAAACAAAGCTTGGATGGCAAACACCCCAACGCGGTTGGCGATGAAGGCAGGGGTGTCCTTGCAAAGCACCGTTTGCTTTCCCAGGATGCACTCGCCGTAAGTCATGAAAAAGTCCAGGACTTCCGGTCGCGTGTCCTGTCCAGGGATGATTTCGAGCAGCTGCAGGTACCTCGGCGGGTTGAAAAAGTGGGTGCCGCAGAAGTGTGCTTTGAAGTCTTCGCTCCGGCCTTCAACCAACATTGCCATGGGGATGCCGCTGGTGTTGGAGGTGATGAACGTTCCTGGCGTGCGGTGTTGCTCGACGCTTTCAAAGAGCTGCTGTTTGATGTCCAAACGTTCCACCACCACTTCCAAGATCCAACCGCATTGCGCGATTTTATGGAGGTCATCTTCGAAGTTGCCAGTCTCGATGCGTTTGGCAAATCGTTTGCTGTAGAGGGGAGAGGGCTTGCTTTTTAAGCTCTTCTTGAGATGTCCCGATGCGATGGCGTTGCGAGGTCCCTCGTCGGAAGGCAAATCGAGGAGCAACACCTCCGCGCCACACTGGGCGAGATGGCACGCGATGGCAGAGCCCATCACGCCTGAACCCAAGACGGCAGCGCGTTTGATGCGGTGAAATGGAATGGAGGTGCTCATGAGGAGGCGAGTGTCTTGTCGTTCAAAGGGGCCCAGTTGGTCGGAATCAATTGCTCAGGCGCTTCGAGCAGCTCGTTGAGTTTGGCGAGACCTTCCAACAGTTGGCCGGCGGCGTTTTCCCCCAAGAGCTCATGCAGTCGTGCATTTAACTCAATGACGAGTTCTCTGATTTGTTTTCTGGCGACCAGGCCTTCTTCGGTCAAAAAAACCCGCACGCGACGCTTGTCCTCGGCATCGGCCCTTCTCTGAATGAAGCCTTGGGCTTCCATGCCTTTCAAAGTGCGGGACAGGCTGGTGCTTTCCATGCCCATGCGTGGGCCGAGCTTGGTGCTGGGGGTGCCGTCTTTTTCAATGCTGAGCAAGGCGTACCCCACGCTGAGGGAGATTCCATTGTGTTCAGCCATGCTGGAGTAGAGGCGGGCCAGCTTGCTCCACCCCCATCGCAGTTGAAAATCAATCGTGTCTGAAGCGTTCATGCGTCCAATGTACACGATGTTGCTGTGCGCGCATAGCTTTACGACATTTTTCTGTGCGCGCATAGGAACGAGTACATTTGAGCCATGCTGGACAATCAACCTCAGAGGGTCGGAGCCGGGCCTCGATTGGCCGCCGCGGCCCTGGATTACGTGATGTCGACCTTGGCGGTGATGGCGTGTGCTTGGCAAGGGTGGGGCTGGCACCAACTCGTGGAGGCCATGCCAGGCCTCGATGGGGTTCGCGAGCTCTACGCCCCTGTGGAGGACATGCTGGTCGAGTTTGGACTGGAGCAAGGGTTGACCTCTTTGCTGGCGGCATCCGCCTTGCTTGGCGTCGCATACCCCATGGTGGAGGGCATTTCAGGGGCCAGTCCTGGCAAGCGGGTGATGGGGCTTCACATCGCGCGTCCTGACGGGACGCAGGGCGATCTTGGGCTCTACCTGCGTCGGTTTTTGGTCAAACACGTACGCCCCGTGTTCGCCACCTTGGGTGCAGTTTCAGGGATTTCAGTCCTTGGATTCTTGGCGGGACCTGCGGGGTTGGTGGTGATGCTGGGAACCTTGCTTCTGTTGGCCCCACACTCTCAGGCTCTTCACGACAAACTCGCGGGCACGGCTGTGTTCCTCAGAAGCGACGTGGTCAAATGAACCGGCCGTCGGCCATGCGCAACGTCCGATCTGCCCGCTTGGCCAGCGATTCGTTGTGGGTGACCAGCACGATGGTTTGGCCCGAGCGGTCGCGCAGCTGAAAAAACAGTTCGTGCAACGCTTCAGCGTTTTCGGAATCCAAGTTGCCAGAAGGCTCATCGGCCAAGAGCACTTTGGGTCGATTCATGAGCGCCCTTGCCACGGCGACCCGCTGTTGTTCTCCGCCGGACAATTCAGACGGGTTGTGCGAAAGGCGATGGCCGAGCCCCAGGTCCTCGAGCAACTTTGCGGCCTGTGGTCCAGATTGTGCGGTCGTTTGTCCAGAGATCCAGGCGGGCATCATCACATTCTCCACGGCGTTGAACTCGGGCAACAAGCGGTGCGACTGGAACACAAAGCCCAAATTTTGATTGCGGAACCGGCTCAACGCGTTCCTCGACATTCCGTGCACTGGCGTTTCGTCGATGTGAAGCTCCCCTTGATTGGGGACGTCCAACGTGCCTAGGATTTGGAGCAAGGTGGACTTGCCAGCGCCAGAGGCGCCCACAATTGCCACAACCTCTCCCGATTCTACGCTCAAATCCAAGCCGCGAAGCACCTTGAGCGACCCATAGCTTTTGACGATGTTGGTGGCTTGAATCACGCCTCCAAGCTACTACCTTTGCGCCCGATTCTCACAACCCCACGGACACATGAACATCCACGAACACCAAGGCAAAAGCATCCTCCAATCTTTCGGCGTGGCCATCCAACGCGGAAAGGTGGCTGACACCCCCGAAGCTGCCCACGCTGCGGCGGTCGCATTGGCAGAAGAAACAGGGACGGAGTGGTTCGTGGTGAAAGCCCAAATTCACGCCGGTGGCCGTGGGAAAGGCACCGTGACCGAAACCGGTTCTCACGGTGTCGTTTTGGCCAAGGGCTTGGACCAAGTGATGGACAAGGCTAAAGGCATTTTGGGCGGCCACTTGGTCACGGCCCAAACCAATGCTCAGGGCAAGCAGGTCAGCAAAATCCTCATTGCAGAGGACGTATACTACCCCGGCGACAGCGAGCCCGAGGAATACTACATGAGCGTGTTGCTCGATCGCGCATCAGGCAAGAACACCATCATGTATTCTCCAGAAGGAGGCATGGACATCGAGGCCGTGGCTGAAAGGACCCCACATTTGATTTTCAAGGAAGAGATTGACCCTGCTGCGGGCCTCCAAGGTTTCCAGTCGCGCCGCATCGCTTTCAACCTCGGTCTTTCCGGTCAGGCATTCAAGCAGATGGTGAAGTTCACCCAGGCTCTCTACGCTGCGTACGTCGGTTGCGACGCCGCGATGTTTGAGATCAACCCCGTCTTGAAGACCTCCGACGACAAAATCATCGCGGTGGACTCCAAGGTGAGCCTCGATGGCAATGCTTTGTACCGTCACTCCGACTACGCCGCGATGCGCGACAAGACGGAGGAAGACCCCACGGAAGTCGAAGCGGACGAAGCAGGTCTCAACTACGTGAAACTCGACGGCAATGTGGGTTGCATGGTGAACGGGGCTGGATTGGCCATGGCCACCATGGACATCATCAAGCTTAGCGGGGGAGAGCCTGCCAACTTCCTTGACGTGGGCGGGACCGCTGACGCAGCACGTGTGGAAAAAGCGTTCCGCATCATCCTCAAGGACCCGGCGGTGAAGGCCATTCTCGTGAACATTTTCGGAGGCATTGTGCGTTGCGATCGCGTGGCCCAAGGGGTGGTGGACGCGTGCAAGAACATGAGCGACATCAATGTGCCCATCATTGTCCGTCTCCAAGGAACCAACGCCGAGGAGGCCAAGGCCATCATTGACGAATCAGGACTCGAAGTCCGAAGCGCCATTTTGTTGAAGGAGGCTGCGGACGCAGTCGCCGACGTGTTGGCGTAAGCTTCGATTCATCGCGGCATCCGCCGTGCCATGTGAAGGCCATCTCGCAAGGGCAACAACAGGTTGTCCAATGCAGGGTGGCTTTTCACATATGCATTCAATTCGTGGATGCCCACGGCTTGAGGGTCGTCTGAAGTTCCTGCTGCCACCCTCAGCACTTCACCCCACCAAAGCACGTTGTCGACAAGGATCCACCCGCCGTCTCGGACGTGGTCGATGGCCCAATCCACATAGATCCGCTGGTTGGCTTTGTCTGCGTCGATGAACACAAGGTCAAATTGACGATCGTCCTGCTGGAACAGAATCCCAGATTCCAGCACGTCCGAGGCTTTGCCTATGTGGCGGCGAACGCGGCCGGCACAACCCAACATGGGCCAATGCGTGTCGTGCAGGTCGTGCAATTCGTCGTCGATGTCTACGGTGTCGATGCGCCCGTGTTCAGCGAGACCCTCGGAGAGGCAAGCCGTGGCGTACCCCGTGAAGGTGCCCAGTTCCAGTACCCGTTCGGGTCTGACCATCTGCGATACGGAGGCCAAAATACGTCCCTGCAATTCGTCACATAGCATTTGCGGTTTCACAGTCTGGGTCCAAGTGGCGCGGCGCAGGGCGGCCAAACCCTCAGGCTCCGAGGCGGACCATTCGGTGGCGTAGTCGTGCAAGGCGTCGTCCAAGCCATGGGCGCCAAGTTGGGGGATGAGGGGAGGTTTGCCTCGTCGTTTGGACATGCCACAAAGCTACCACGGACCCGCGCACCGTGCGTACCTTCGACGGCCATGGGCAAACGCAAACAAGGTCGCATTCGAACGGAGTCAGACGGCATGGTGTTCAGCACCAACCCGGGGTTTTCGTGGGAGGTGGAAGAGGAGGAATCCGACGCGTGGTCGGTGACGACGGCCGCCACCTTGTACGTCAGTTTGGATCGAAAGCAGCGCGCAGGCAAGCCTGTGACTTTGGTGGAGGACTTTGACGGACCTACTTCGGAACTGCTCGATTTGGGCAAGCGTCTGAAACAAATCTGTGGGGTCGGTGGCTCGGTGAAAGACGGTTGCATTTTGATCCAAGGTGACCATCGGGATAAGGTGGTGTCGCAGTTGGAAAAGCAAGGCTTCAAAACGAAACGAAAAGGAGGATGAAACTTCATGCCAAAACCCTGGCCGGTCTGGAGGACTTGGTGGCCCAGGATATGAAACAGGCTGGCGCCTCAGAGGTGGTTGTCGGAAGAAGGGGTGTGTCGTGCGAGGCCGATCTCAAGGCCATGTACCACCTCTGCTTGCACAGCCGGTTCGTGTTGCGAGTCTTGCGGCACCTTACGGAATTCAACGCCCAAAACCCGGACGACCTCTACCGCCAAAGTGCCCGATTCGCCTGGGAAGACCTGATCCCGGTGGATGGCACTTTTGTGGTGGACGCCACCGTTCACTCAGAGGTGTTCACGCACGACCACTTTGCGGCCCTGCGCTTGAAGGATGCAGTGGTGGACCGGTTCCGAGGCAAAACGGGCCAAAGGCCTAGCATCGACCGGGTGCGCCCCGACGTTCGGTTGCATCTGCACATCGCAGGGAACAAAGTGACGTTGAGTGTGGACGCCACGGGGGCACCGCTTTCTCACCGCGGATACCGTCCGCCAAAAGCCAAAGCACCCCTCAACGAAGTGCTCGCCGCCGGTTTGCTGGCCTTGAGTGGGTGGCGTCCAGGCACGCCGCTCATTGACCCCATGTGCGGCTCGGGCACGTTTTCGACCGAGGCGGCGCTTTGGGCCTCTGGCCTTCCGGTGCAAGCGGGTCGTAGGCAGTTTGCGTTCATGAAGTGGAGTGACTTCGACGCTGGAGTTTGGCGTGAAGTCCGCGACGAGTCCATGCATGGCATCGAGCCTGTGGACACCTTGATTTGGGCTTCCGACAACCACCCCGCAGCAATCCACCAGACGCGGCACAGCTTGGAAGAAGCAGACGTGGAAAGCATGGTGCAATTGAGTCAAGCGGACTTTTTCACCCTGCGTCCCCCCGCAGAGTCTGGTGTGCTGGTGATGAACCCGCCTTACGGCGAGCGCCTCGACCCCGGGGACGTTGTGGGCATGTACGAAGGCATCGGTGACCGCTTGAAATTCAACTGGACGGGCTTTGAGGCCTGGGTGATCAGCTCCAATGAGGAGGCACTGAAACGCATTGGGCTAAGGCCGCACAAGCGCATCCCTGTGTTCAATGGGGCGCTGCCTTGCAAATGGGTTGGCTTTCAGATGTACAAGGGCAAGAAAGCGGACCAAAACACGCGATCTCCACAATGAAACCCACCTCCAACAGTCACAAACCATGGGTGCTCATTTCAGGAGCCACGTCAGGATTTGGAGAAGCCACGGCCCTGACGTTGTCCAGGTCTGGATGGAATGTCTTGCTGTCAGGCCGCCGTCAAACGCAGCTTGAACATGTGGCGGAGGCGTGCAAGGCTCATGGCGCCGAGGCGCACATCTTCGCATGGGATGTCCGCGACCGTGAGGCCACCGACCATGGGGTGACCCAGTTGATGGATGCGGCTGGGTTGGGGACTGACTCCTCTGAAGCCAAACTTCACGCGTTGGTGAACAACGCAGGCCTTGCGGTGGGCAAGGGGCCTTTTGATGAGGGACTCGACGACGATTGGTCGCGCATGTTGGACACCAATGTCAAAGGCCTCCTCTTTTTGGCACGAGCTTGTGTACCATATATGAATGTCGGCTCGCGGATGGTGAACATGGGCAGCATCGCAGGGAAACAGGTGTACACTGGAGGCAACGTCTACTGTGCATCTAAGCACGCTGTGGATGCCTTAAGCCAGGCCATGAGAATCGACTTGGTGGACCGTGGCATCGGGGTGAGTCAGATTTGTCCTGGGGCTGCCGAGACTGAATTCAGCATGGTGCGGTTCAAAGGAGACGCCCAAGCAGCGGAGGCGGTGTACCACGGCTACGATCCTCTCGTGGCGCAGGACATCGCGGATGCCGTCGAATTCGTGCTTTCACGACCCGGGCATGTGTGCATCAATGACCTGGTGATCATGCCCATGGCTCAAGCGAGTGCTCACCATTGGAACAAACAACCGTCATGAGACTTCAACTTGGCTGTGCCGCGGCCCTGTGCATGACCTTGGTGGCGGGATGTGGCGGTGACAAGGCGGACCTTGTGGTGCGCAACGCGCACATCGTGACCATGGATGGACGTGGAACGACAGCCCAAGCCATGGCTGTGAAAGACGGCCGGATTTTGGCTCTTGGCAAAGAGCAGGAGATGTTGAACGCCCACCGAGGCGCGCGGGTGGTGGATGTCAAGGGTGCTACGGTGTATCCTGGGCTGATTGACGCCCACAGCCACTTGCTTGGGTACGCCTTGACCTTGGACCGTTTGAATGTGGTGGGAACAACGTCGTATGAAGAGGTGGTGAGCGCTGTATCGAAGGCAAGGCCTGCCGCCTCAGGTTGGATCCGTGGCCGAGGTTGGGACCAAAACGATTGGGCCTTCCGCGACTTTCCCGACCGAGCCCCTTTAGACAGTCTGCACCCGGAGACCCCCGTGGTCCTGCAACGCATCGACGGCCACGCGGTGTTGGTCAACCGGGCGGCGCTGGTGGCGTCGTCGATGTGGGAAGTCGATGAGGTGCCGGGCGGTGAAATCCTGCGTCGGCCGGATGGCACGCCCTCGGGTGTGCTGATCGATGGAGCAGCTGATTCATTGCTGGCGCGTATCCCCAAGCCCGGCCGTGCAGAAAAGCAACGAGCCTTGGCCAAGGCCGAGCGAAACTTGCTTGCGTGTGGTTTGACCACCGTCACCGATGCTGGATTGGATTGGGCCGACATGTTGCTCCTGGATTCGTTGCACCAAACGGGCGACCTGAATCTTCGGGTGGTGGCCATGGCCAACCCCACACGCGCCAATTTGGATTCCATGGTCGCCTGTGGGGGCATTCGCACCGACAGGTTGGTGGCCGAAGCGTTCAAATTTTACATGGACGGCGCCTTGGGTTCGAGGGGGGCGGCGTTGCTGGAGCCTTACGACGACCGACCGGGTCACCGGGGCTTGTTGTTGCAGGACCCCGAAGTCTACAAAGAACAATTGGCCGAAGTGTTGGATGCCGGCTTTCAGGCCGCGACTCACGCGATTGGGGACAGCGCCGCCCGGCTTGTCTTGAACATCTACGGCGAACTCCTCGAAGGAGCCAACGATTTGCGCTGGCGGATGGAGCATGCCCAAGTCATCCATCCTGACGACCTGCCCAAGTTTGGCATGCATGCGGTCATTCCCTCGGTCCAACCGACCCACGCCACCTCAGACATGTATTGGGCCGGGGAGAGGTTGGGACGGGCGCGCGTTCGGCGTGCCTATGCTTACCAAGACCTGCATGGACAACTCGGGATGTTGCCGTTGGGCACAGACTTTCCTGTCGAAGACATCGACCCGCGCAAGACGTACCTGGCGGCAGTGGCCCGACAAGACGCCAACCGAACCCCGAAGGAGGGATTTCACGTTGACCAAGCCCTCACGCCTGAACAAAGTTTGCTTGGCATGACTCTTTGGGCGGCGCTGGCTTCCCGAATGGAGTCAGAGGTGGGCTCATTGGAGCCAGGCAAGCGTGCCGATTTTGTGGTGATGGATCGGGATTGGCTGTTGCTGGATGATCCGCACGACGTGCTTTCTTCCAAGGTTCTTCAAACCTACATGAGTGGGGAGCTGTTGCATTCAACCCAAACGACCATTAGACCATGATTCGCATTGTGTCCTTCTTCGGCATTTTCACAGCTTCGGTGATCGTGGCGTACTTCATGTACTTCCGAGAACCACACGACCTGCCTATATACGAGCCGGCTGACCTCAACCCCGCGTTGGTTGACCCCCGAGCAGTGAAGCAGGAATCGCATCGCATCTTGGATTTTGAGCTCCTCAATCAGGAGGGGGACACTGTTCGGCGCGCTGACATCGAAAGTCAAATCCTTGTGGTCGACTTTTTCTTCACCCGTTGTGCCACCATTTGCCCCAAGATGACAGCCAACCTCAAGCTGATTCACGACCGCCTTGACCCCTCGTCTCCCGTCCAAATCATGAGCCACAGTGTCACCCCCCAAGCTGACAGCGTGTCCGTCCTAAAGGCTTATGCCAAAAAACAAGAAGCCAATCCGGACTTATGGTGGTTTTTGACGGGCTCGAAAACGGACATTTATAAGCTGGCGCGACAATCGTATTTCAGCTGCTTGGACGAAGGAGACGGTGGATTCCAAGACTTCGTGCACACAGAGAACATCGTTCTGGTGGACGACCAGGGTCGCCTTCGAGGCTTTTACGACGGCACGGATTCCAAGTCTATATCTCAGCTGTTCAGTGACTTGAGTTTTTTGGCCGAAAAAAAGAAAGAAAAAAAATGAGACTTGCCTTGGCGGGGGAGAAAGACGCACTATCTTTGCGGCCGCTTTCAACGGAAGGCAAGACTCTTTTGACAGACGGTCGGGACGGTAGCTGAAAAGAAAAATCACACATCGTTTGGTGAGTGATTTGAGTTCACTACATTTGCGGCCGCTTTCGAAGGAAAGCAAACAATCTTTGACAAATCGGACGACGTGGAAAGTCGAAAAATAAAACACCAAACACTTGGTGGTTTAAAAAGACGACCTACCTTTGCCGTCCGCTTTGAAGAAAGCCATCCACGATGGGATTTATCCCTGAATAGATACAACGTTCTTTGACTTGATGCAGCAGCCCAAATCCTTCTTCCCCCCGGAAGAAGGTCATCGACTTTAGCGAGTAGATGTAAAACGATTCCAGAGAGTCAACATGAATCAAACACTTACAATGGAGAGTTTGATCCTGG
>DKNS01000141.1:0-7319 GCA_002469765.1 Flavobacteriales bacterium UBA7382
CCGCCAGCTTGTCGATGTTGGGCACCTGGAACTTGGGCAGGTCATCAGTCGGGTCAAACGGCCCAAACTCTTGGGTCAAGTCTTTCAGTTGTGCTGCTGTCAGAACCTCCTCGTCTTGAGCTTCCTTCACCTCGAACGTCACGTCGTCCTCGGCGCTCTCGCCCCTGTCAGTGCCAGAGGCAGACTCCTCTAATTGGGGTTCAGGCTCCGGTTCTGGGGTGGAGACGGGTTCCGATGGCAAGTTGACTTCGAACGGCACCTCGTCCGCGGCTTCCGCCTCCAGTTTGGCTTTGTCTTTCTCCAGCAAGATGTTCGTGGCCGATTTGGGGAGCTCGGGCTCAGGCGCAGTGGTGGGGGGGGCTTCTCGTGATGCGGCGTCTTGTTTCACCGCAGCCGCATCTGCCTCGTCTTCGGCCAACATGGTGTCCTTGGGGGCATGCATCCAACTCCTCAACCGTTCCCTCATTTTGGCGAACGATTCGAAGTGGTTGTATGCCCACATCACAAGAAGCGTCACGAACAAAGGCAAAGGAGCGAGTGCCTTCAGGACATGGCGCAACATCTGCATGCTCCAAATGCCGGCCGCACCCACGATGTGGTCGTTGAGCCAGCTGAATTGAGGTTCACTTTCCACCGACACGGAAGGGGTAATCAATGCGAGCTGACACGGGAGAATCAACGCCAACGCCAGCGCCAACCGAAACGACTTGCCGAGTGGAAGGAGGTCCTTGTCGGTCAACCATTTCACACCCAACAAAGTCAGCATGAAAGGGACAGCCAGAGCCCCGAGGCCGAGCCCCTGTCGGGCGAAGAAATGCCCGATGTAGGCTCCGAGTCCGCCGACAATGTTGTGGAACCCCTCCGACGGATCGGCGTCCGCGCCGAGTTGAATCAGGCGGATGTCCTGGTCTCCAGAACCGAACGAGGAGAAAATGGACAAGGTGAAGATGAGCGCCGTTGTCAAGGCAATCAGGCCAAAAATGGTGCGGGTGCGTTCGTCTGCCCAAAACGCCTTGACGCTGTCGAAGGCTTGGAATGAGGGGAGGGTGAATCGTGATTTGGTCGCCTTGGCGCCTCCTTTCGCACTTTTTTTCGCGCGGCTGGTGCGCTTTGCTTTTTTGCCCCCGGCTGCAGAGGAGTCATTTTTGTCGTGAAGGAGGATGTTCTTCGCCATGTGTTACGAAGCTATAGGATGCTTCCACACAGGCACTGTGACTTGTTTTTGCTTCTTCACGCAGGCGTGTGCAAAAGGGCGTTGCTGCATTCAAGAGAATTCGTTATCTTTGCCACCCAATTCTTGTAACCATGGCGAAGAAAGGCAACCGAGTTCAGGTGATTTTGGAATGCACAGAGCACAAAGATTCTGGCATGCCGGGAACGTCTCGTTACGTGACCACGAAGAACCGCAAGAACACTCCAGACCGCATGGAGATTAAAAAGTTCAACCCAGTCCTTCGCCGTTCTACGGTGCACAAGGAGATCAAGTAATTTGATTTAAACCTCTGAAATTCAGAAAGCATGGCTAAGAAGACAGTGGCATCGTTGCAGACCGGAGGTGGTCGTCAGCACACCAAGGTGATGAAGATGGTGCGAAGCGAGAAAACGGGTGCGTACTCTTTCAAAGAAGAAGTGGTGCACAACGATGAAGTGAAAGCTTGGTTCGCCAAGAACTGAGGAAGTCACTTCCACAACAATGAATTTGGATGGGTTGGTTTCCTCGTGAATCCGGCCCATTTTTTGTTTCACCCCACACACGCAACGCCTGATGGGATTTTTCAAGAGGCTGTTTGGCCAAGAGAAGAAAGAATCGCTCGACCAAGGCTTGGCCAAGTCCAAGCAAGGCGTCATGGAGCGCATTTCCAGGGTGTTCACTGGGCGCCGTCGCATCGACGACGACCTTTTGGACGATTTGGAAGAAGCGCTGATTTTGTCAGACGTTGGTGTGGACACGACCGAAGCCATCTTGGGGAGGTTGCGCAAGCGCGCCACCTGGGAGACATACGTTGATCAGGGCGAACTGATGGCGATGCTTCGCGAAGAGGTGCTTGGGTTGATCACCAAGGACGACGACCGTACGTGGGCCGATTCGACGGCCTACCATGTGCCGCGTGGTGGCAGCCATCCGCATGTGGTCATGATTGTAGGTGTGAACGGCGTGGGCAAGACCACCTCCATTGCCAAGCTTGCCCATCGGTACAAGTCTGAAGGCCTCAGTGTCATGTTGGGCGCGGCCGACACCTTTCGCGCAGCGGCGGTTGACCAATTGAAGGTGTGGGGGGAGCGCGTCGGAGTGGAGGTTGTGGCCCAAGGCATGGGTTCTGATCCGGCGGCGGTCGCCTTTGACACTTTGCAGGCTGCGGTGGCCCGGAATGCGGATTTGGTCTTGATCGATACGGCGGGACGCCTTCACAACAAGGTGAATTTGATGAACGAGCTGGGTAAGATCAAGCGCGTGATGTCCAAGGTGGTGCCCAACGCCCCGCATGAGGTGTGGTTGGTGTTGGACGGTTCCACGGGACAAAACGCACTGGAACAAGCCAAGCGGTTCACGGAAGTGACCGACGTCACAGGTCTGGTGTTGACGAAGTTGGACGGCACGGCCAAGGGCGGCGTGGTGCTGGCCATTTCAGACCAGCTGCAGGTGCCCGTGCGCTTCGTGGGTGTGGGAGAGAAGATGGAGGACCTGCAGGAGTTTCAACCCATGGAATTTGTCGACAGCTTGTTGCCTCAATCTTTAGACCCCAACTCATGAGAGCACGATCCTTCAAACCCCGCAAGGTGAACGTGGTGACCTTGGGCTGCGCAAAGAACATCTTCGACAGCGAGGTCATGATGGCCCAACTGCGCGCCAACGACTACGAAGTCGAGCACGAGTCCAAGAAGGACGACGCAGGCATTGTGGTGGTCAACACCTGCGGCTTCATCGAGGCGGCCAAACAGGAGAGCATCGACACCATCTGTCGATGGGCCCAGGCCAAAGAAGAAGGTCAGGTCGAGCGAGTCTACGTGACGGGCTGTCTGTCCGAACGCTACAAGGACGAGTTGGCTGATGGCATCCCTGAGGTGGATGCGTGGTTTGGCACGCGGGAACTGCCGAGGTTGCTCAAGACCCTGCGCGCCGATTACAAGAAAGAGTTGGTGGGGGAGCGTTTGCTGACGACACCTGCGCACTACGCTTACCTCAAAATCGCAGAGGGTTGCGACCGCCCTTGTGCCTTTTGCGCCATCCCGTTGATGCGCGGCAAGCATCGCTCCACACCGATGGAGGATTTGGTTAAGGAAGCCAAAAGCCTTGCCAAGCAAGGGGTGTCGGAAATCATCCTCATCGCACAAGACCTCACGTACTACGGGTTGGACCTGTACCGCGAGCGCAAGCTTGCCGAGCTCGTGCGCCGGCTGAGCGACGTGGAGGGCATCGCGTGGATTCGTTTGCACTACGCCTTCCCGAGCGGGTTCCCCATGGAGGTGTTGGATGTCATGGCGGAGCGGAGCAACGTGTGCAACTACTTGGACATGCCGCTGCAGCACGGCACCGACGCGATGCTCAAGGCGATGCGCCGGGGGATCACAGAGGCCAAGACGGACGCGCTCATAGACGCCATCCGTCAACGCATTCCGGACATCGCAATCCGGACCACGCTGATCTGTGGTTTCCCAGGCGAAACAGAAGCTCACTTCGAACACCTTCAAGGCTGGGTGGAGCGCATGCGATTTGACCGTCTGGGGTGCTTCACATACAGCCACGAGGAGAACACCCACGCGTACACCATGGCCGACGACGTGCCCGAGGACGTCAAGCGCGCCCGCGTGGAGCGCATCATGGACATCCAAGCTGGCATCAGTGAAGGGTTGAATGTCGCCCGGATCGGCAGCACTGAGCGCGTGCTGGTTGACCGCTTTGAAGACGGACTGTGGGTGGGTCGTACCCAATACGACAGCCCTGACGTGGACAACGAAGTGCGCATTGCCCACGAGGGTCACCTCCGCATTGGAGATTTTGTGACCGCCCAAATCACCGGCGCCTCTGCGTTTGATTTGGACGCCAAGCTTGCATGAGCACTGCCGCCACATACCCGGTGATGGAACGTTTTCCGACCCTGCAGGGAGAAGGGGCATGGACGGGCCACCCAGCGTGGTTCATCCGCTTGGGTGGGTGTGACGTAGGATGCTCTTGGTGCGATGTGAAAGAAAGCTGGCCTGTGGAGGCGCACCCCCAAGTGACCGTGGAGACGTTGGTGAAGGAAGTGGTGGAGTCTGGGCTCCCCATGGTGGTGGTGACGGGCGGAGAACCTTGCATGCACAACCTCGGCGCGCTGACAACAGGATTGTCAGATGCAGGCTTGAGTGTCCACTTGGAGACCAGCGGAGCTCACCCCGTGTCAGGAACTTGGGATTGGGTGACGCTCAGCCCCAAGAAGTTCAAGGCATGCCGCCCAGAGTGGTACCTCGAAGCCGACGAATTGAAAGTGGTGGTGGTCAACGACCACGATTTGACTTGGGCAGAAGAGCACGCGGCTCGACTGGCGCCTGGCGCCCTCAAATTCTTGCAGCCTGAATGGGACCGCAGGGAGAAGGTCATGGATCGGATCATTCAGCGCATTCAACGCGCGCCGGGCTGGCGTCTGTCTTTGCAGACGCACAAGTTCATTGGCCTTCCTTGAAGGACAGGGACACTTTGTTTCCCGCAGGCCGTGACTGGCAACACAACACCATGCCTTGGGCCCGCTCTTCTGTGGTGAGTGCGTAACTGTGCTCCTCGGACACCTCTCCCTCCAAAACCACCGCGCGGCAGCTTCCGCACACGCCTCCTCGACAAGATTGCGGCGCGGCCAGGCCATGGTTGAGGACTGCGTCCATGAGGTTTTCATCCCCCGGTTCGTAGGTGAAAGACACTGTCTTGCCCTTGTACTCTGCCGTGACTTCGCAGGTTGGTGCCTCCGGCGCTTCGAGGTGAGGAGGGTGGTGGAAGTCTTCCGCCCGAATGTCGTCCTCAGGCACGTCGCACAAGTCCAACCCCCTGCGAACTTCTGCCTTCATGGACTTGGGGCCCGACAACAGAACCTTCATCGGCAGTGTTGTGTCGACGGTCTGCATCAACAGCATGGCCTTGCTTGCGCCGATGCGGCCGTTGTGCAATTCGTCGTCCAGGCTTCCGTCGCTCAAGATGTGAACCACGTTGACTCGGGGGTTTTGGCACAACGCTTCCAATTCGTCCCGCAACAAAATGTCGTGGCAATCTGAATTGCCGTAGAACAGCGTGATTTCGTGGTTGAGCGTCGTGGCCAACACATGTTGCATCACGTGGTACAACGGAGTGATTCCCACTCCGGCGGCAAACATCACGAAGTGAGTGGGCGTTTTCATCCAAGATGGCGGGAAGAGGCGTCCCTGAGGTGGGTAAGCCATCAATTTCATGCCAGCTTCAAACTTGCGATTCACAAATGCGCTGCCCCTGGTGCCTCCGGTCTCTTTCACAACAACCTCAGGGTAGGAGGCCCCCGGCCCATGCACCAACGAATATGAACGTGTCAGCGTTGGCTCGCCGCAAGGCAGGCAAAAAGTCATGAACCCTCCGGGGATGTTGCTCCAATCTCCGAGCTTGTCTCCGGGGTCGATGGTGACACGCACGGCTTTGGGGCTGAGCCGTTGCACGTGCTTCACGGTGATGTAAGAAGGTGTTCCCATGAGTGAACTAACGTTCAAACAAAAGACTCGAACCCAGGTTCAGGCCATGGTCTTCAACGACGCTGCAGCGACCATCGGGCTGCCTTAGAGGGGTTTAAGGTCGATTGGCGACGCCCCAAAATCCCAGTTGTTCAGGCACCAAGTTGTGCTTATCCATGAATTCCTGCTGGGTCAGCAACTCCAGGGCGGGGTCAGGCACAAATGCATTTGCCATCGCTCCGCCAGGTCCAAACATCGCTGGGTCAAGTGTTGTGAAGGAGGCGTTTCCGACGTGGTAAACGCATCCGTCTCCACAAGGCAGTTCTGCTTCTCGACCTGGTGGCGGGAACGGCGCCGGCGGCTGCAGCTGCCCGGCGTCGTTTGACTGGGGAGCTGGCAAAGGCTCTTTGGCCTCAAACACCAACGCCACTCGCTCTCCGTTCCAGGGGAATACTTTGACGACGGTGTTGCCCAAGTGATAAGTCACCAGGGTCAGCGACAGGTCTTCTTTGTCTTCTGGCCATTCGGTGATGCGCATCCTAGCCCCGTCGACGACGACCTCTGTTTTTCCAGCGAAATAGCCGTCCCCCTCTTGGGTCCACCCGTCGAACACCCAAACACCGGCCTGGCATTGGGCTTCCAATGAGAGGGCCGTGGTCAAACTTAGGGCAAGGAGGAGGCGGGGTGCGGAGCGGATCATGGTGTCACGTGTTCAACAACGATGCCAAGGCGGTTTTCACTTTTGGGGCGCTGGGCAACACGGCCGCTTCAAGGTTTTCGTTCAAAGGGATGGCAGGCAAATCCATGCTTCCCACCACCGCCGGAGCTGCATCCAAATCTCGGAAGCAGCGGGTGGCGATGTGACCGGCCAGGGCTTGTGCAAAACTGTGCGCCACGGGTTCTTCAGTCAGCACCAAGCATCGGTTGGTCTGGGCGACACTGGCCTCGATGGTGCTGTAGTCCACGGGCTGGATGGTCCGCAAGTCCAAGACTTCAACACGGCCTGGGAACGCCTGAGCGGCTTCCATGGCCCAATGCACGCCTCGGCCGTAGGTGACCACGGTGGCGGTGCTGTCGTCGACGGCCAATTCTCGGTCGATGCCCAGGACCGTTCGGGCCTTGCCGAGGGGCACACGGTAGTTGCGGTCAGGCTCGACCACTTTGGCGGACTCAGTGCCGGGGATTTTGGACCAATAAAGGCCTTTGTGTTCCAGCACGACCACAGGATTGGGGTCCTCGTACGCCGCCTTGAGGAGGCCCTTGAGGTCGGCGCCGTTGGAGGGATAAGCCACCTTGATGCCACGGATGTTGGCCAACACGGATTCAATGCTAGAGCTGTGGTATGGGCCTCCGCTGCCGTACGCCCCAATGGGCACGCGAATCAGGCTGTGGATGGGCCACTGGCCGTTGCTCAAGAGGTAGCTCCGGCTCAGCTCTGTGAAAAGCTGATTCAGTCCAGGCCAGAGGTAGTCTGCGAATTGGACTTCCACAATGGGGCGGCAACCCGTGGCGCTCATGCCCGCGGTGGATCCGATGATGAAGGCTTCTTGGATGGGGGTGTTGAAGACACGGTGGTCGCCAAACTTTTGGCCCAGCGTCGCGGCTTCTCGAAACACCCCGCCCAAGCGCGCACCGACGTCCTGTCCGTAAAGCAA
>DKNS01000141.1:7703-15326 GCA_002469765.1 Flavobacteriales bacterium UBA7382
GTCAATTCTGCGTCTGGCGCGTGCCGTTGACCGCGTTCCTCTGTGATGGGTGTGGGGGCGAATCGGTGGGGCAACAAGTCGTCCACCGAGGGTTCCTCGCCGGCGCGGGCCGCGTCGAATGCTTCTTGCACCGCGCCGTCGATTTCGGCATGAAGCACGTCGAGCTCTTCTTGCGCCACGCCGCTTTCGAGCAGCGCAGTGTGCAGGCGAGGCAAGGGGTCGCGCTTGGCGGCTTCCTCCAGGTCGTCTCGGTAAAATTCACGCCGAACGCCACTGGTATGGTGGCCCAAGAGGGGGACGCTGGCGTGCACCATGAAGGGGCGTTGTTCTGCACGGGCTGTGTCGATGGCGTGGGCCATGGCTTGGTGGCAAGCCTCCCAATCGGTGCCGTCGACCGTCAGCACTTCGATGCCAGGGAAGGCCTTGGCGAATGTGGTGGCGTCGCCGAAGCGGACTTCGGAGCTGTGCGCGCTGATGTCCCATTCGTTGTCCTGCACAAGCCAAACCATGGGCAACTGCTTCAGTGCCGTCATGTGGAACGCTTCGGCCACTTCGCCCTCGGTCATCGCCGCGTCGCCAATGCTGCAAAGTGCCACGCCCGGCGCTTGGTCTACGGCCTCCACCCCGGCTTGACGTCCGTCCTTCACAGCTTGGGAGTGGAGCCCCATGTCGGCCAAGTACTTCAGGCCCATGGCCGCTCCTGCCGCCGGGATGGCTTGCATGCCTGTGGCAGAGCTCTGGTGAGGGATTTTGGGCTGGTTTGGTCGGTTAAGACTTGGGTGGCTGTAATACGTCCGTCCCCCGGAGAACGGATCGTCCTTCTTTGCGAAGAGCTGAAGCATTAGCTCCTTTGGGGTCATGCCCATGGCAAGAAGCAGGCTGTCATCACGGTAGTAGCAGCTCACGTAGTCTTGCGGCAAGAGCTTCAGACCGGCTGCAATTTGAATGACCTCGTGCCCGCGCGAGCAGGCGTGGACGTATTTGGCGGTCAGCCGAGCGTGCTCCTCAAAGAGGTCGGACATGGCTCGCGCGGTGCGAGCCAGGTTGTACGCCTCGAGCAGCCCTTTGGATGCGGTGGATTGCGCAGGTTGGGGCATGTGTCAAAGATAGGGGCACCCTACCTTCGCTTCATGGGTCTGCAGTTTGAGAAGTGGGAGGGTACGGGCAACGATTTTGTCCTTGTCGACGGCCGTCAAGCCGGCGCCTTGCCCTCCACGTGGACCTCAGGCCAAATCCAACGCATTTGCGACCGTCGCCTCGGCGTCGGCTCCGACGGCGTGGTCGAGGTGTCTGTCAACGGAAAGGGGCATCTTCTCGTGGATTTCCGCAACCCCGACGGCAGCAGATCGTTTTGCGGCAACGGCACCCGCGCCGCTTTGGCTTGGGCCTGCGGCGCAGGATTGATTCAGGCGCAAGACGCCGCGGTGAGCCTGGAGGCCGTCGATGGGGTGCATCAGGGCTTTGTGCGCGCCGACGGCACGCCGGGCATCTCCCTTTTGGTCGATGAAGTCCCGAGGTTTGGGGTGGCGGGCCAAGACCCCTCATCCTCGGCTTTTCTGGACACGGGATCGCCGCACCATGTGATGTGGTTGAGCAGTCGTGCAGCGCTCGCTGACCTCGATTTGGAAGCGGCTGCCTTGCCGGTGCGCCACCATGCTGACCACGCGCCTGGAGGGTGCAACGTCAATGTGGTTGCTCCTGGAGAGCAGGGAGCCTTGCACATCCGCACCTTTGAGCGTGGGGTGGAAGGCGAGACCTTGTCGTGCGGCACTGGCGTGGTGGCTTCTGCCTTGAGCGACATGGTCAAATTTGGCGAAAAGGGAGCGTCTTCCCGAACGGTGCACGCCTTAGGTGGAGTGTTGGAGGTCGAAGCTCAACTTGGTTCGGACGGCCGGTTCAGCGATGTGTGGTTGTGGGGTGCGGCGCGGCGCGTCTTTCGGGGCATGTGGCTCTGGTTGGCGGCTTGCATGGTGTCTCTTGGCATGACAGTCTCGACGCCGCTTCACGCGGAACCCGAGGGGCTTTCTCTTGCGGAAACGTTGTCTTCGCAGGCCCAGTTTTCTCTCTTGACCGCGAGCCCCGGCCAGGATTTGTACGCCGCCTTTGGGCACACGGCTTTCCGGCTGCACGACCCGGTTCTCGCATTGGATTTGGTCTTCAACTACGGGACGTTTGTGGTGAATGAAGGCTTTTACGTTCGCTTCGTCCAAGGGCGGATGGATTACCGCCTCGGGGTGGAACGCTACCCGCGCTTTCAGCAACTGTATTTGCGCCAGGGGCGCGCCTTGCATGAGCACGTGCTGCATTTGTCAGAAGAGGACGTGCGGGCTCTGGCCACATTTTTAGAGCGAAACGCCTTGCCTGAGAATGCCACTTACGCGTACGATTTCTTTCGTGACAATTGTGCGTCCAAGGTCGTCGATGTGCTTGAGGAAGTGCTGGGTCAGGAACGTTTAAAGACCCGATGTGTGCCCACAGACAGCACCTACCTCGAGGCCCTACGTCCGTTCATGGCTGGGTTGCCATGGACAGGGTGGGGGATGGAGTTGATCTTGGGTGCAGAGGCAAGCACGCCCATGCCGTTGTGCGGCCACGCCTTTTTGCCTGACGTCCTGGCGGCCCAGCTTGAGGGCATGACGCTGGACGGCCAGCCGTTGGTGTTTTCCCGCGAAGTGGTGTTCCCCGTGGAAGGCCGGTGGTACGCAGGTTTGGCACCGCAAGCACCAGGGCGAAGCGCCCCAGTCAAGTTCACCTGGGGGCTGGCTGCATGGCTCGTCTTGCTTTGGGGATTGACGTCGCAGTTGGGTGCCGAAGCGGGGCTTGGACGAGTTGCAGAGAAGATGTCGAAGGTGACGGTGGGAATCATTGCTTCCCTGACCACGATGATGACGTTGTTGTTCACGGCCATGATGTTGTTCACCGACCACAACGACACGTGGTGGAACGCTGACCTGTGTTGGACGTCACTTGGCGTGTGGACGTTGACCCGGAGCATCCAAGTGCGTCGTGGAAAGGCGACTAAAGTGGGTGCCCGCGCCAAGGTCGTGGCGGGGTTGTGGTCTGCCGTGGCACTGGGGTCGACGTGGGTTTGGCCCGCCACCCGGAGTGCCTTGCCTTGGGGAGAAACCGTGGTGTGGGCGAGCGCAGGGTTGGCGTTGGTTTCCGTGTTGGCTTGTTTGCAAACACTGGGGGTGGGGGCCACCAAACGGGCCCATTGACCCGTAATTTTGGTTCAATCTATGAAGACAACCTTCTCCTTTCGGCCGCATGTGGTCTGGGCGTTTGCCGGGGCGCTTGCAGTTCTTGGTTTTGGCGGTTGCCAAAACGAGCTGTCCTGGGGCAACGATGTCCACGTACCTGTGCTTGACGACCGACTGTCTTGGGGTGATATCGTGCCTGATTCCTTGTTTCAGGAGGGCGACCCCACGGAAGCCGTTAGGTTTGCACTGCAAGACACCGTGGACGTGGTGGACTGGGGGGCCGTGTTGGAAATTCCCGACACCACTTGGGCCATCCAATACGGCGGGGAGGAAGACGGCTTGCCGGAAGGGTTCCCGATTCTGCCAGGCGCCAATTTCATTGCGGTTTCCGACGTGTTCGAGTTCAACGTGGACCCTTCGCGCGGGGTGGAGCTGGAGTTCGCCGAGATTTCGTCAGGCGCCATTCAGATCGAAGCTTCCCACACGTTGGGGCTTGAGATGGACATGGTCTATGAATTCCCCCACATCACGTTGGCCGGTCAGCCCTTGCTCTTTGAGTTCAACTTGCCGTCTGCAGAAGGAGGGACGCCCGGTTCGGCCACGACGACTGTGGATTTGAGTGGGGCCCAATTCGACTTCACCCAAGCGGTCGACGACGAAACAGGATTGAATTTTGACACCAACATGCTCGACATCACCCTTGTGGCCGTGGCGAGCGAATTTGCCAACCCCAATGGGTACTTGGTGCAGTCTTCCGACAGCATCCGGTTGGAATTGACATTTCAGTCGCTCGTGATGGAGAAGCTGGGGGGTTACTTTGGGAATTGGGAGCTTCCCATGAGTCTCGGGGTGGGGTTGTTTGACACCATTCCCTTGCCGGAGCCTGTGGCGGATTTCGAAGGGATGGAGCTTCGTCTGCACATGGACAACACCATGGGGGCCGACCTGCGCCTCTACTTGGACACGATTGTCCTGGGCGACCTTCTTGTGGAAGGAGATCTGATGGCTGGCCACGACATCCCGCGTGCGATTTGGACGACTGGGGTGCCTGAAACGACGCCTTGGTCCCTGAATTTGGCGTCCCCGACTTCCACCTTTGTCCAGGGTTTGGAGACGTTCCCGGACACGGTGGCCGTGAAAGGTCGCGTCGAGTTGAATCCCTTCGACACGTCGGACTTGTTGATGGACCGTTGGGATGCGCAATTCTTGCCCACGGCTTGGCTGGAAGTGAGTGTGCCCATACGCGTAGGAGCCAACGGGCTGTTGTTCAGCGAGTCTTTCGAATTGGACGTGTTGGAGGAATGGCCAGGCTTTGAAGGGTACTTGCATTTGGACTTCACCCACACGTTTCCCATTGAAGTGGAAGCGCATGTGCGGGCTGAATTGTTGAACGGCACGGTCGTTGAAGACACGTTGCTTGTGCCGGCCGGCAGCGTGCCCAACGGAATCGTGGGCGCGTCGACGTTGAGCATTCCTCTGAATGAGGAAAACACCACCACAGGGGGCACCATGTTCGTGGATTTTGCCATCAACACCTTCGGCGCCCAGCCGTTCACCGGCCGTGAATATGTTCGAATTCAGGGCAGGTTGGAAGGAACCCAAACCATCGTGATTGACAATGGCCAAGATTGACATGACACGGAACACTTGGCGAGTGGCGGTGGCCATGGTCGGAATCTTGGCGTTGGCGTCGTTGAACACCACGGCCCAAGGACTTGTGGACCGGGCGCGCATGCTGACCGACAGAGGCCCGGCCTCGTTTGAGGTGTGGGCGCACCAGCGCAGCAATGCCCTGACTTCGGCCACGCTTGACGCGTTTTACACGGGGGGATTTTTGACATCCGATTTTTTGAATCGTGTCTTGGCGGACCATCCCGAGATGGCGACGGCAGGACTGGAAGTGGGCTGGTCCAAGCGTTGGTCCACCCGGCCGTTCATCAAGGACCAATGGAGTTTAACCTGGTCTGTGGGGAGCGACATCTTGACCCGGGCCCAATGGCGGAAGGACCTGTTTGCCCTGACTTTCATTGGCAATGCCCCCAGCGTGGGGCGTCAAATGGTGCTGAGCGGAACGGGGGTGCGCCTGGGGGCGTTCAACCGGGTGTCGGTGGGACTCGAGCAGGCCAAATCCCGCCAGCGAATCGAATTGTCCGTGGTGCAGCGGGTGGCAGGTGCTGAGTGGGGCATTCCCTACGGCACATTCCTTGTGTCTGAACAAGTGGACAGCATGGAGGCCGTCGTGCAGACGTACGCGTCGGCCAGCATGGACAACCTTCCTCAGGATGCGTCCTTCACCTTTGGGCAGGCCATTCCTGCCTATGGATTTGGGGTCAGTGGGTCGTTGCCCTTGATTTCCGACAACCGTCCCCTTCAGTTGGAACTAGAATTTCGAGACGTCGGCGTGCTCTGGGAGCCTCCTGGCGGCCAGTTTGCGATGGTCGACACCAGCCTGTTCACCACGGGCTTGCCCATTCCGATTGCGGCCTACTTGGACGACGACTACGTGTCAGATCCGGGACTCACCATCCAAAATGTGATGGACGGCAACACCGGGTATGAGGACGTGGTCTTTCATACCGACAGTGCGGTCGGACGGGTCCTGATGCTTCCTTCGCGCTTGAATGCCAAGCTGTCTTACTGGCCTTACGACGAGTTCATGCTGAAGGCTGCCGTCCGAGCGGGCAACTGGATGCCCCAGCCTGAGTTGACCATGGGGGTGGGGTGGATGCCCGACGCACGGTTTGCCTTTGGTCTCGATTTCAGAACAGGGGGTTGGGGGCAGTCGCGTCCAGCGTTGTGGTTGGACTGGCGCATCACCAAAAAACGCATCCTGTCGCTGGACATCGACGATCCCCTTGGGTTCATGTGGCGCCAAGATTTTGCAGCCTACACCTACGGCCGAGGCTTCCACCTCACCCTTCGTCGGATTCCTGGCGAGGACAAGTGGACGCGTCTGATGGGGTTGGACCGGCAGCGTCCATTTGGACAACCTGGCCGGCGGCCTGGGCCTTCAACGAGAAACATGTGACCATGGCCAATGCTTCCCATTCACCTTTGCATGTGCTGGCCGGTCCTTGTGCCGTCGAGAGCCTCGAAACGACCATGACCGTGGCCCGCGAGGTCCAGCGTGTCTGCGACAAACTGGGACTCCCATTTCACGTGAAAGCGAGTTACCGCAAAGCCAACCGGACACGACTCGACTCTTTTTCTGGCATCGGCGACCAACAGGCGTTGGACATCCTCGCCAAGGTCAAGGCGGAATTGGGCGTGGGCATTGTGACGGACATCCATCATCCTGAAGAAGCCGCCATGGCCTCGGAGGTGGCCGATGTGCTTCAAATCCCCGCCTTCCTGTGCCGCCAAACCGACCTTCTGGTGGCGGCCGCCAAGACGGGCAAGACTGTGAACATCAAGAAGGGACAATTCATGGCACCCGCCTCCATGGCCCACGCCGTCGCCAAGGTCCGGGAGTCGGGCAACGACAAGGTGTGGCTGACGGAGCGGGGCACGATGCACGGCTACGGAGACCTTGTGGTCGACATGCGCGGCCTTGCGGAGATGCGCGCATTCTCGCCGACCATCATGGATTTGACCCACAGCCTTCAGCAGCCCAACCAGGCCGGCGGCGTCACCGGCGGACGGCCTGAACTCATCGCCACCGTGGCGCGGGCGGCCGTGGCGGCCGGCGTCGACGGGGTGTTCATCGAGACGCACCCCGACCCGTCCAACGCCCTGAGCGACGGGGCCAACATGTTGCCGCTCGACCAGCTGGAGGGCTTGATCACCACGTTGTCCAGCCTTCACGCTTGGCGCCAAACCCACGCTTGACCCGGCATGAAGTTGTTCCGGAAAATGCGCGTGGCGAGCCGTTGTATTTTTCCCACCCCGACACTCTGTATCAGCTAAATTGAGGCCTTTGAGGTAGGGTCCACGTTGGCAAAAACCCCAAATGATGAAAAAGCTCTTTCCCCTGCTTCTCGCGGCTGCTTGCTTCACAGCATCTGCTCAAATCGAGGTTGACTTTTCCCAAGGCGAAGACGTGGCGTGGGTGACCTATTGCAACGAGACCATGGATTTCAGCGATGAGGAGAGTCAGCCGTTTTGGAAACAACAAAAGGCGATGAAATTGCAGGTCTCTGACTTGAAGAAAAAGAAGCGGGTGAAAGAAGCGTCTTTGTTAAATCCCTTCATTGCCTCTGGCCAAGTCGTGGTCACAACGATCGAAGACATCGCTGACTTGAAGGTTGAGATGGTTTCTTTGGAGCGAGACTTCATGTTGTTCCTTGTTGAATTGCTCGGCTCAAAAAGGGCCATTGAATTCAATTTGGCCGAGCGCGAGTACAAGCGTCAACTGAAACTGCATCGTCGCAAGGCGAGTTGAATGCAACCGGAGAACGCGCTGCGTTCTCGGAAACCAGAGCCC
>DKNS01000141.1:15711-16534 GCA_002469765.1 Flavobacteriales bacterium UBA7382
ATCCTCATGTTTTACAACAAAGTCACCCCTCGCCTCTGTGCAAGTTTCCTTGCCATTGCTTTGCTCGCGCTGACTGATGCGCAAGTGCAGGCTCAAAACGAATTCACGTCCTTTACAGTGGTCGAGTCGATTGTGCCTGGCGGAGTCGGTCGTTCCCGAATCATAACGGCCAGTGAGGAACGAAATCATGAGGATTACATCTCAATCAATGGAAGGGATGGGCGGAACAAATCGAAGCGAGGTGACATTCGAATGGAAACCTTTGAAGAGATAAAGCTGCTGAATTTCTACAGCATTGCTGGTTTGCGTTTTCAGAACATCGCTTCCAATGATGCCATAATCAACAGCAAAGTCAATGCAATGATGGCCGACGGATGGGAATTGATAAGCATCAATTCTGGAGTTGAATCTGACGGGGGCGCGGATGATGGCAACGGCATTTTCATCACTCGGTTTTACTTCAAGCGCGAGAAGTGAGCACTCAAGGCTCCAATCCCCGAGGATGGGCTCTCCATCAAAGACACTGGATGATGAAATGCTGTTCGCCAGTCGTGCTTGCGTTGATCTGTTGCTGCAACTCTGGTTTAGAGCAGGATGTTGAGGTCATTGAAATCACGGAAATCAGTGAGTCTGACTCCGCTTTTCAGTTCCAGGATGTGGCTGTTGTGAGCACTTATTGGGAAGGCTTTGGAGGTGACGGTTATCTCGTAAACTTGAATTTTCAGGGTGACGACACAATCAGAAATGCGAAGGTTTTTCTTGGGTCTGATTTGCTGTACGATGTTGCGAGATATTTCTGGGTTTCAGACACCTCGATCAACAT
>DKNS01000171.1 GCA_002469765.1 Flavobacteriales bacterium UBA7382
CAAGATGATCCACTTCGTCGAGTCTGGACGGTCCGCCACGTTATCCCACTTGAGGATGGCCCAAAACACCAACGCCGTGAACAAGCTCGACAAGGCGTAGACCTCGCCCTCGACCGCACTAAACCAGAACGAATCGCTGAATGTGTACGCCAAGGCACCCACCACGCCTGACCCCAACACCGCCACAAGCGTGCCCCCTTGCGGGTCGTGTTCTCCGCTCAGTCGTTTGGCCAAATGGGTGATGCTCCAAAACAGGAACAGGATCGTGAACGAACTGCTCAACACCGACAACAGGTTGGCCGCCAAAGCCGCCGTGTCGGGGCCCATGGGGATCATCAGGAAACGCGCCAACAACATGAAGAACGGCGCGCCTGGAGGGTGTCCCACCTCCAGTTTGTAGGCAGAGGCGATGAATTCACCACAGTCCCAGAAGCTCGCTGTAGGCTCCACTGTGAGGAAGTACACCAAGGTGGCCAGGGCCCACACAGCCCATCCGGTCCAGTTGTTCAGGCGGTCAAAACGCATGTGTCGTCAATCTTCGTGAGGCACGCGGCACCTGCCACGCGTCCCCGCGAAGGTAGGGCTCTCTTGACGACCAAAATGCCCCGCCAAACCCAACCCTCTCCTTGGATTTGGACCAGTGCAGGACCGGTAAATTGAACTGGCAAGTCCACCGCCTCTCCTGGACTCACCCCAAACGAAGTGCCAAGCAGGCCCCCGTGTTGGCGGCCCACATCAAAGTGGCCCACAAGGCCATCGTACGAGATCGGAAAGGCATGACGTCAGGTTTTGGGAAAAATGCGAGATGAGATTTGCACGTTGCACCCAAGATGCCGCCTGCGTCAATCGACAAAGCGTGGGTCAGTCTCCATCACATGGCCACAGGCGTCGCACGTGCGAAGGCCCTCACTGCCATAAAACTCCCGAAAACGCGGGAGAAAGTCCTTTTCAATGTTGGTGAGCTCGAAGTAGGTGTCGTGCAATTTGTGGTTGCACTTGTCGCAAAACCACATCAAGCCATCCTTCATGGGGGTGCCCTTGCGCTTCCTTTCAATCACCAACCCCAACGAGCCCGACTCCCGCATCGGGCTGTGGGGTACACCTGCGGGATGCAGGTACATGTCGCCGGGGCCGAGTCTCATGTCCACGGCTTGGCCATCCTCTTGGATGCGCACGGTGATTTGGCCTTCCAATTGGTAGAACAGCTCCTCTGTCTCGTTGTAGTGGTAGTCCTTTCGGGCGTTGGGGCCGGCCACAATCATGACGATGTAATCGCCACTTTCCACATAGAGGTTCTTGTTCCCAACGGGGGGCTTCAACAACTCGCGGTTTTCTTCAATCCACAAGGTCAAATTGAATGGTTTCCGAATGGCCATGCCTCCAAGGTACGCCAACCGACTTCAGGCCGCGACCCTCTTCCTTGGCGGCACACTGACCAACCACACCCCAGTGGCGATGACCGCGGCGCACCCCGCCTGAAGCCATCCCATGTCCGCCATGTAATCGGCCCCTCCCATGCGCGCAGCAAGCCACACCATGGTGCCGACCAACAGCGGCTGGAGGTAGATGTAAATGCTCACCACCGTGGGCTGGACCCTCCCCAGGGCGTAGATGTTCAGCAGGTAGACCAAAAACGTGGTGCACAACACCACAAACGCCACCGCAGAACAATCCTCCCCATCAAACGACGCCCAATCGATGGCCATGGCTTGGGGCAAACCCACCGGCAACGCCATGAGCCCACCAAACAAAAACACCCAAGAAATCACGGTCAAGGGCCTGTATTTGGCCATCAGCGGCTTCACCACCACCAAATACACCCCGTAGCTGGCCGCGTTCAGGAGGACCATCAGGTCGCCTTGCCAGGAAGCGTGGGTCATCTCTTCCGTTTGAGCGCCCTGCAACAGCAGCGTCAACGCACCCAACGCACCCAACGCGATGCCGGCCACCTTCCTGCCTGTGATGGCAGTGCCCAGCAGTCCTGCGCTGATCAACAAAACCAACACGGGGTTGATGGTCATGATGATGGACGCGTGCACCGGGCTGGTGATGGCGAGGCCGTTGAAGAACAACAATTGGTTCACGGTCACGCCAGTCAACCCGCACAACCAAAGCCGGCCCAAATCCGCGCGCGAAACACGCTCCCAGCGGAACGCATACAGCAGCCAAAACAACGGCGTGGCCCCAGCCACACGCAGCGCAATGAACCCCGAAGGACCCACTTTCTCGGGCATGACACCCTTGGCCACCAAATAGTTGTACGCGTAGATCAACCCCACGCCCCAAAGGGCAAGGTGCGCCTTCCACGGCGAGGAGGGTCCGGAACTGCGGAAGTCTCCCAACGCTCAGGAAATCAAGTCCCGTGCGCGGGCCACCTCGGCCTTGGCCGACCCGGCGGTCACCCCCTCGGCCGTCAAAAACACGGGACGCTTGAGGAAGGTGTATTCCTCCAAAATGAGGGCGCGGTAATCCTCCTCGGTCAACGTCTTGTCCGCCAAGCCCATGCTGCGAAACTTCATGGCGCGGCGGCTGAACAGCGCCTCGTAAGACCCTGCGTGGGCCTTCATCGCGTCGAGGTCTTCGGCCGCGATGCCCTCGGCTTTGATGTCCACCACCTCGCAACCGTGGTCTGCAGGGGTCAACTCGTCAAAAATCCGTTGGCACGTTTTGCACGTGGGAAGGGTGAATGCCTTTTTCATGTTCAAGGGGGTTTCCTCAAGAAGCACCCAAGGCCTCGAGGTGTTCAATAAGGCACTGCAAGCCCGGCGTCCAATCGTGGTCGTTGTCGATGACGACGTCACTATGCGCTTGGTGAGGTTCAATGTGTGCACTGTAAGCAGGAGATACGTGGTGCTTCCACTGGTAATCCACCTCCTCTGGCGCGTATCCTCGCACGTTCAGGTCCCGATCTTTCCTGCGGGACAAACGAATCTCGGGGGAGGCGTGGATGAAGGCCTTGACGTCGGCCATCTCGACCACGTCGGGGTAACACATCACAAACAACCCTTCCACGATGAGCCATTCGCGGGGTTCCACCACCGTGAATTCAGACGTCATGAGGTCCTTGTTGTAGGTGTAGGACTGGAAGGAGACTTGCTCTCCGCGGCTCAACTTGACGATGTCTCTGTGCAGGGCGACGTGGTCGATGGCCTCGGGCAAGTCAAAATTGGTTTCGCCGTTGCCGTCCATCGGCAATTCCTCCTTCGGGCGGTAGTAGTCATCCAGCGAGAGCATGGACGCCCGCGGTCCCAGATGGTCCGCAAGGGCACGAAGAACGGTGCTCTTTCCAGAGCCACTTCCTCCTGTGATGGCGAGAATCTTCATGGTTGTTGAATCGAATGATGCACCGCCAACAAGGTGTCGGCCATGTTGCGGTCGTTGGCGAGGCGGGGGATTTTGTTTTGGCCTCCGAGCTTGCCCAGACGCCTCATGGCTTCCACGAAGCAATCGCTGGCCACAGGGGTCAACACGGCTGGCCGAAGCACGGCGCCTTGGATAAGCTCTTTGTAGTAGGGGTTGCGAGACTGGAGTCCGGCGTCCAACGCCATTTCAAAGGCCTTGACGTCTTGGGGCAGCTGCTCAAACGCCACCACCCATTCGTGATGGGGCAGCCCTTCCTCCGGCGTCACTTGAGGGGCCACGTGAAATTCGGACACCACGCCACCGTGGGCCGACATGGCCTCTTGGGCCGCTCCTTCCACTTCTTCGGCGATCACGTGCTCCCCAAAAGCCGAAGTGTAGTGCTTGATTCGGCCTGTGACCAACACCCGTGGTGGATCCAACGACACAAATTTCACCGTGTCGCCAATGTCGTAAGCCCAAAGGCCGGCGTTGGTGCTGAGCACCACAGCGTATTGCACGCCAAGCTCCACTTCAGAGAGGGTCAACCTTCGGGGACACTTATCCAAGTATTCGCTGGCCGGGATGAATTCGAAGAAAATGCCGTCGTTGACGTTGAGCAGCATGCCTTCTGCGTCAGGTGCATCTTGGTAAGCCAAAAAGCCCTCCGACGCCGGGTAGAGTTCGACGCGGGAAATCTCAAAGCCCAACAGCTGCTTGAACCGTTCGGCGTAAGGGCCATAGGCCACACCGCCGTGGACGAACAAAGACAGGTTGGGGAAGACCTCCTGGACCGTGGCTGCCCCAGTGTGCTCCAGCAGCCGCTCAAAGTACATCTGCACCCAAGACGGGATGCCGCTCACCAGCCTCAAATCTTCAGTGCAGGTCTCTTTCACGATGGCTTCCACCTTCGTCTCCCAGTCTTCGATGCAGTTGGCTTCCCAAGAGGGCATTCGGTTGCGCTGCAAATACGCGGGAACATGGTGCGCAACAATGCCACTAAGCCTGCCCAAATGCACGCCGCCTTCCGTCTTCGCCAACTCGGGGCTCCCTTGCAAAAAGATCATCTTCCCGTCCACAAACGAAGCGTCCCCCGTGCCGGCGATGTGGCCTAACAATGCGTTGCGCGCGCTGCCGATGTGGTTGGGCATGCTCTCCGCCGTCAGCGGAATGAACTTCGCGCCTGACGTTGTCCCGCTTGTCTTGCAGAAATAGAGGGGCTCGCCCGGCCAAAGGACATTCTGTTCACCCGCCACAGCCCGGTCCACGTAGCGTTTCAAGCCCTCGTAGTCCCGAACAGGGACACGCTTCTGAAATTCTCGGACCGTCATGCCCGACTGGAATCCATGATCTCGACCAAACGCCGTATCCCAAGCACGTTCCACCAGGTTGGACAACACCGCGCGTTGGGCCGCCGCCGGGTGTGCCACTTGGCGCCGAACCCGACGCATGGTTGCCAGTGCCAACGGTTTGCTCAGCCACGCTTTCCATCCCATGGCCCGAAAATAACAAGGCACCGCCACGGGGGCGATGCCTTGCTGAGATCAAATGGTGAAACCTCGTTTACTTCACCGTCATCTTCTTGGTGGTGCGGAAGTTGTCCGCCACCAAAGTGTAGGTGTACAAGCCAGAAGCCCAACCACTCAAGTCAAGGGTGGTGTTGTGCTGACCTGCACCGAGTGTGCCCATGTCCTGGGTCGACACAAGGCGGCCCATGCCGTCGCGCACCTCCAAGGTGACGTCACGGGGCTGGCCCAACTCAAAGCGCACCAAAGTGCTTTCAGAGGCGGGGTTTGGCATGCACTGCTCGAGACGGATGCCTTGGCTGGCTTCCAACAACTCGACTGCTTCACGCTCGCTGGTGATGAGTCGCACGGCGGGGGTGGACGTTTGGCTTGTGAACCAAACAAAATTTCCTTCCCCTGTCTGGTTGAAGTTCCCTGTGCTGTTGTCCGTGTCGCTGTTCAACTGTGTCAACACAGTCAATTGGGTGGGTGATTCATATTCGTTGATCACAGCTGCGTAGTAGAACGCTTCTTCGTCCATTTCGATGGCGTCTTCAAAAGAAAGGTACACTTCAAAGTCTGACGTGCCGTCCAAGTTGCTCCACTCCACATCGTACAACCAATAGTTGGCGTCGAAAGGGCTGTCAGTCAGGCCCACTGCCCCGTCGTAGGAATAGAGACGCGTTTCAAATTCCAATTCGCCAGGGTTGCCGCCGATGTCCAATCCGCAGTTTGGTCCAAAACGCACAGCCACGCCGTACGCCATGGTGCCCGGGTTGGGGCAATGGAAGTACGACCCGTAACCTGTTGGATCATAGTAATCTGCAATGTCTTCGCTTTCACGGGGTCCGAGTTCGCCGTCCAAGACGTTCTCGTCGTCGTGGCCGTAAATGTCGTCGGTGTACAAGATGTTCTTGAACAACGTGTTGTTCTCGGGGGTCACATCTGTGCTGTCGCCCGTCAACGTGATGCGCAAGCCGTAGGTGCCTGTTGCGTTGGGCTCCCAACCCGTCGCCAGGTACAAGGTGTCTTGGGTGTTGGCGGGGCAAGTGAGCGCGTTGGCGTAGGTCAACACGGTGTCGAGCACCTCGGTGGTGGTGTTCAAGACAATGCCGGACTCGTCGAGCACCTCCACAAGCACCTCCACGTTGGTTTGGTTCACGGTTCCGACGTTCTTGTACATCACTCCGGCCAACAAGCCGCCATCGCTGTCGAGGATGGCTTGCTCGAGCGGGGTGATGCGGTATTCGAACACATTGTACACGTCGCCGTTCACGATTTGGGTGATTTCCACGTCATTCATGACTTGGTTAGAACTCACCGTCACATCGTCGATGCCCCAGAAATAGTGACTGAAACCGGCGCCTGTTTCAGGAGCTTGACGGTAGGCGAAGCGCAGTTGGACTGAGTCCTGGCTTGCAGCTACGCAGCTCACATCCAGACTCACAGGGAGTGGGTTGGCAGAAATGGTGTTGGCCGACTCGATGAAGTCGCCGTGGGCGTCGAAGGTGGTCCATGCAGTCACCCCCTCGTTGGTGGTGCCCACTTCGAGGTACACCGGTGCGTAGGGGAAGCAGCAATAGCGGAAGTACGACTCCCAACTGACGATGACCGATGCGTTGTCCGCGAGGTTCAACCAAGGGCTTGTGATGGAGCCCTCTGTGTCGACCGCAGCGTTGTCAGCCGTGATGGGACCTCCATGGAAAAAGTCGTTGTCAAACACCACCCATCCGTCGAACGCGGTTTCAGAAGCCAGTTGAGCCGTGTT
>DKNS01000181.1 GCA_002469765.1 Flavobacteriales bacterium UBA7382
GTTTTCTCCCCCACACATCGCACTTGAACCCCTTTCCAATCCAACGCGTGCAACGCATTTTGGCTGCTCACCAACACGGTCTCTCCACGACGCTCGATGTTGACACCTTCGCGCGGCACAATGTCGACGAAGTCGTGGGCCGTGCAACCGATTCCAGCTTCCGTCAATTCGGCGTAGGCAGAGGCATCCAACCTGCGTGTCGACAACAACTCAACCATGGCCTTCGGTGCGTTTGCGGATGGCCTCCATGATGGCCTGTCCACCAGAAGACAAGAGTTCCTCCGCCCACATGGTGCCCAAATCGGCATGCGCCTCCTCGGAGATGCGCTCCATCCGGAGTTCATCCTTTCCATCTAGGGAATTGAGGCAGCCTGTGAACGTCACGTGATTGCTCTGAACCTGGGCAAACGCGCCGATGGGCGCCGCGCATCCCCCTTCCAAGGCGCCAAGGAATGCCCGTTCGATGGACGCCGCCATCGAAGAATCCGGATGGTCCAACTGGGCCACCACACGTTTCAAGTCGTCGTGGCCCTTGCGGCCCACCACAAGGATGCTGCCTTGGGCTGGGGCGGGCACCATCCATTCCAAGTGCTCCACCTCTTCAAGGTCTTCGAGCATGCCAAGCCGGTCGAGGCCCGCCGCCGCAAAGACACCGCCTCGCCAAGGGTTGCTTTTCACTTTCGCCAACCGCGTCTCGACGTTGCCGCGCAACCCCACTGCCGTGTGGTCGGGGTGCCGGTGCAGCCACTGGGCCTTGCGTCGAATGCTGCCTGTGGCCACCACTGTGGCCAACGGGTCGTGGCCAACCAACACATCTCCCGGCATCCCGCGCTCCAAGACGGCCCATGCCTCCATGGGGTCTTGCAATTGGGTGGGCACGTCCTTCATGCTGTGCACCGCGAGGTCCACTTCGCCCGCCAACAAGGCGTCGTCGAGGGCCTTGGTGAAAATGCCCATTCCCATGCTTTGCAGGGGCCGGTCCTGGATCCGGTCTCCCTTGGTCTGAATGACCACAAGTTCCGCCGACACCCCAAGTTGTGCGAGGGCGTTTTGGACCCGGTGGGCTTGGTACAAGGCGAGTCGACTCCCACGTGTGCCGATTTTCACGTCCGACATGTCAGGAATTGGAGGGGTGAAATGCCTGGCCAAACACCTCCATGTCTTCCTCCAATTTGTCGCTTTTGGTCTTCAAATACGTGGCCACCTGGGTGGTGACCTTCTGGATGAGCTTGTCAGACAGCTGCATCAGCCGCTCCTCGTCCTCGTCGCAGCCTGCCTTCAACTTGCCCAACTCCACGTCTCGGTAGCTGCGTAGGGCCTGGGACACAGCGCCCAACAAAGGCGCAACTTTCAACGAATCAACCCAAGCGCGAAATTCCTCCAGCTCCTCTTCCACGATGCGCTCGGCGTGTGGGAAGTGGTTCTTCCGCGCATTCAACTGCTGCAAGGCATGCTGGCTCATCTCATCCACGTCCACCAAGACCACCTTCGACAAATTGGCGGTGGCAGGGTCGACGTTCCGCGGCATGCTCATGTCCAAAATGAGCAATTCCTGACCAGGCTGCAACATCTCGGCGGTCACCGTATGGCTTTGCGCTCCTGTCGCCACAATCAACACCCGGGCTTTGCCAATGACCTTCTTCAGGTCGTTGTGATGCGCGGGTGTGAAGCCGTAAACTTCTGCGGCATGGTTGGCCTTGGCCTCGTCTCGATTGACCACCGTGATGGCTGCATGGCCTGCATGCTTTGCAAGGTTTTTGCACGTGTTTCTGCCCAACTTTCCCAAGCCATACAAGACCACCTCCACCCCTTCCAAGTTGGTCAAATGGTGGCGCATGCATTGGACGGCACTGAATGCCACAGAGGTGGCTCCCGAGCTCAATCCGGTTTCAGACTTCACACGCTTGCTGGCCTTGAGCACCAAGGACACCACCCGGTCCAACCAAGCCACCTCGCCTCCACGGGCTTTGGACAGGCGCAGTGCCATTTTCAGTTGTCCGGCAATCTCGGTGTCGCCGGGGATTTGAGATTCCAAGGCACAGCCCACCCGAAACAAATGCACCACGGCGTCCATGCCGGCAGCGTAATGTTTCGTATTCCACCATGACGCCTCCGAGACGGCCATGTGGGTGCGCACGATGCCAGCCACTTCCTCTTGATCCAATCCTGACCAATACACTTCCGTGCGGTTGCACGTCGACAGGATCATGATGTTCCGGGCGCCAACCTCGGACAAGGACTCCAGAAGTTGCACCTTGTCTTCTTCGCCCAGGCTAAATGCTCCGCGCGATTCAGCCTCGGCCTTTTTGAACGAAAAGCTCAATGCATGAAACTCATTCAATACCACGTCAATCCTGGACATCAGTGCAAAAATAAAGGGGCGTGAAGGGCACAAGGCAGGTTGAATTGTCCGGGTTTTGTCAAACGTTCCGTTCAGGGCCCCAAAGAACTTTGAACAGGCTTGGTCGGTTTGTTTTTTCGCCCCGCCGCTTGCGTGCGGGCGTCAACTGCAATACATGAAACAAGGCATTTTTCTCATCAATTTGGGCTCGCCCGACAGCCCCACCAAGGAAGACGTACGCACGTACTTGGACGAATTCCTCATGGATCCCAGGGTGGTCGATTTGCCCAAAGTGTTCCGAACACTGCTGGTGCGTGGCATCATCCTCAACACCCGACCCAAAAAGTCGGCCGAGGCTTACGCGGAGATTTGGACAGAGGACGGCTCACCTCTCATCGTCTACTCTGAAAAGGTTCGGGACCTCCTCCAGCCCCGTCTCGACATGCCTGTCGTCTTGGGCATGCGCTACGGATCCATGAGCATCGAAAAAGGCCTGGCGCAATTGGCCGACCACGGCGTGGAGCATGCCCTGATCATTCCCTTGTACCCCCAGTTCGCGATGTCCACCACGGAGACGGTCGTGGAGAAGGTGAAAGAGGTGGTGCA
>DKNS01000014.1:0-2427 GCA_002469765.1 Flavobacteriales bacterium UBA7382
CCCGTCGTTGCTCACCCCACGCACGGATGTGTCCGACGCGCAGTACACGCTTTCTTGGGCGGCGCGGTCGTACCAATTGTTGCCCACAATGCCATGCACTGCGGGAGTCGTTCCGGTGTAGATGGAGGCGTGTCCAGGTCCCGTGTAGGTGGGGGCGTAGCCGAAGTGGTGGTCCCGGCACGCGAACCCTTCTTGGACCATGCGTCGGAATCCACCTTCTCCGAACGTCGCGGGCGAGTCGACGTCGTCCCACGCCCCGAAGCGGGTGAGGTAGTCGGCGCGCATTTGGTCCACGGTGATCCCCACCACCAATCTGGGGCGGGCCTGAGAGTCGTGGGTGTGGATTCGGACGTCGGTTTGGACCGTGCATCCGGTCACGAGCAGGCATGCGGTGAGGTGGCGAGTGTTCATCGTGCGCCCAAGATAACCTCGACCTGTCAGGCCCCGTCAAGATGCGATCAGGAAGTCGCGCACGATTTGGCGACCCACCATGCGGTGAAGACGCAGCCTCCCACGGAAATGGCCATGTTGAGCAAGGCCAGGGCAAGCCCCCCTTGTTGCATCAATCGCAGGGTGTCCCAAGCAAACGTGGAGAAGGTGCTGAAGCCGCCGCAGACCCCCACCGTGAGGAAGAACCACATGGCCGAGGACTTGCCCCATGCGTCGGCCCCGGCCACCGAGGTCCACGCCAACAGCGCAGTGGCAAGGACATTGGCCGCCAAGACGGCCCAGGGAAACGCCGTGTCGGAGGGCGACAGGATGGAAGCCAACCCTTGCCCGACCGCAAAGCGCAGAACGCTTCCCAGCCCTCCGCCAAGGAACACAGCCAGCCAAGTGGTGAGTGTGGGTGTCATGGTGCGGGGCAGAGGGTTTGGGTTCGACGAACAAATGTCAGCGCCGCCGCGCCCAGCCCACAGCCCACGATCCAACCGCAGAGGACGTCGCCCGGGTAGTGCACGCCGAGGTGAATGCGGCTCCAACCAATCAAAACCGCCCAGAGAACCAAGCCGCGGAGCCACAGGCCTCCGAGAAGCGAGCCCATGAGGATGGCGACACCCATGTGGTTGGCGGCGTGCGACGACACAAAGCCGAAGCGCCCTCCGGTGTAGGTTTGGCCAGGTCGCTCTTCCAAGAGGTGGATGTCGGCCGCAAGGGCAGGTTCATGGGAGGGGCGCAAGCGGGCCACGGAGGGCTTGAGCACTTTGGCAGACACCATGTCTGTCGCGGTGACGCACAATGCAATGCCCACGACCATGGCCACTCGGGCTTGCCAGGTTGAATGCCGTTGTGCAAGTCGCCAAAGCATGAAGAGGTACAAAGGCACCCAAACCCAGGGCACGCTGACCCACCACATGACTCCATCCAACCAAGGAATGGCTCCGTTCAGCACCAGAAACAGCGCCGTGTCGATGTCGATCAACCAGTCCAGCATCAAGCGTACATGCCCTCGATCGCCTCGGCGTACTTGGTCTTGATGGGCTTGCGCTTGAGTTTGAGGGTGGGTGTCAATTCGCCGCCTTCAATGGAGAAGGGGGCGGGCAAGAAGTGCACTTTCTTCACCTGTTCCCACTTCGCAAATGGCGCCATGAGGTCGGCCACTTCTTTCTCTAAGCGCTCGCGAATCACCGCATCGTTGGCAATGCCGTCCAGGCCGGGGAAGGCGTGGTTGTGTCGCTTGCACCATTCCTCCACGGTCACGGCGTCGGGCACAATCAAGGCAGCCGGGAACTTGCGGTTTTCTCCCACCACCATCACCTGCTCGATGAACAGGGAGGCTTTGAGCGCGTTCTCCAGCAAGGTCGGGGCGACATACTTGCCGCCTGAAGTCTTGAAGATTTCCTTTTTGCGGTCGGTGATGCGCAGGAACCCGTCTTCAATGACCCCGATGTCGCCGGTGTGGAACCAACCGTCCTTCAAGACTTCTGCCGATTTCTCGGGGTCTTTGTAGTAGCCCATCATCACGTTGGGGCCTTGGACGAGGATTTCACCGTCGTCGGCAATCTTCACGCTTACACCGTCGGCCAGCTTGCCGACGCTCCCGATCCGGAGCATGTTGTCGCCGTTTGTGGTGTTCACACTGACCACAGGCGAAGTCTCAGTGAGGCCGTAGCCTTCCAACACGGTGATGCCTGCGCCGTTGAAGAACCGCGCCAAGCGAGGCTGCAGGGCTGCAGAACCGCATGCCACAGCTTCAATGCCGCTGAGCCCGAGGGCTTCTTTCACCTTGCCGAAGACCAGCTTGCGGGCCAAGTTCAATTTCACTTGGTAAAATCCTCCTTTGTTGGGTTCCCACTCCAAAGCCACGCTCACGGCCCAGTTGAAGATGGCGGCTTTCACGCCACCGGCCGAACGCCCCTTGGCCACGATGCCATCGTAGAACTTCTCGAGCAAGCGAGGGACTGCGGTGAACATGATGGGCTGGGTGTG
>DKNS01000014.1:2803-5669 GCA_002469765.1 Flavobacteriales bacterium UBA7382
GCCCCCATGTACATGTACAAGTAGTGGAGCATCCGCTCGAAGATGTGGCACACCGGCAGAAAGCTCAAGACGCGGTAGTCCATGTTGGGGTCGACCGCAGGAACGCGTGGCTCAGCTACCAAGACGTTGCTCGCCACGTTGTTGTGGGACAACATCACACCCTTGGGAAGGCCTGTGGTGCCGGACGTGTAAATGATGGTCGCGAGTTGGGCGGGGTCGACGGCATCCCGACGTGCTTCCAGTTCCGCTTGCTGCGCGTCGGAACCGGCCTTGGCCACTTCTGACCAGTGGCGGGCGCCCTTCACCTTTTCGAACGTAAACACTTCTTCCAATGCTGGGCAATCGGACTTGACCGCCATGACTTTCTTGTAGAGTTCCTCGTTGCTGACAAAGCAGTACTTGGATTCACTGTGGGTGAGGATGTACTTGTAGTCCTCTTCCGTCATGGTGGGGTAGATCGGCACATCGATGCCCCCGGCTTGCATGATTCCGTGGTCCATGATGTTCCATTCGCACCGGTTGTTGTGGCTGATCAGTGCCACTTTTTCTTCTGCTTGCATGCCCAACGCGATGAGGCCGCGAGACACCGCATCCATTTCATCCACGAATTGGGCGGTGGAGTAGGTGACGCGGTGGCCGCAGTTGGGCATGGTCATCATCACGTCCAAGGGCTTGGAGGCCAGTTGATAACGCGGAAAATCGAAAAGGCGTGTGGGCTTGTTCATGTTCTTGGAATCGAACGCCAGCGCAGGTGCTGAGACGTTGGTTTGGGGCCAAAATACACACCACCCGCCAATCCCGCCGTTCAAAGTCGTTCGCCGCAATGCTTGCAATGCATCGCATCGTCGTCGTGGCCTTCGCGCCCGCAAGCAGGGCATGCCTGGGTGTTCGTGGGTGGAGGCGACGATTTGGCCAATTCAGCCCCAACGATGCCCGTGGGCACCGCCAGGATGGCATAACCCAAAATCATCGTCAATGAAGCGATGATTTGGCCTGTGACAGTTTGGGGTGCGATGTCTCCGTAACCCACAGTGGTGACGGTCACGATGGCCCAATAGATGGAACGTGGGATGCTCGTGAACCCTGCCTCGGCATCCTCCACCATGTAAACCAAGGTTCCTAGCAGCGTGACAAGCACGAGCACCGTGGACAAGAAGACGGCAATTTTGCGACGGCTTGCGAGGAGGGCGTCCCGCAGGATTTGAGCTTCGCGCAAGAACCCCACCAGCTTCAGAACTCGGAACACGCGCAACAAGCGAAGCATGCGCACCACCCGCAAGCTGGCGGCGCCAGGCACCAGCAATTCCACAAATGTGGGCAAAATGCTGAGCAGGTCCACCCATCCGTAAAAGCTGAAGATGTATTTCCAGGGACGGCGGACGGCCAAGACGCGCAGCAGGTATTCTGCCGTGAAGAGCCCTGTGAACACCAACTCCAAAATGTGGAGTGCGGCCCCATGTTCAGCGCGAACTGACGAGACGCTTTCCACCAACACTGCCGCCACACTGAGAACGATGGCCCACAACAGGGTCACGTCAAACCACTTGCCAGCGGGGGTGTCCGCCTCAAATATGACGGTGTGCAGCCGTTGGCGCCAGGGGGAAATCTGATCGGAAGCAGGCATAGGGCAAGATAGCGGAACCTGCTTCAGGTCGACGGGTGCGTGTACATCAAGACGATTTCCATCCAGCCCTCAGGCTCCATCCAGTGGTCTGTGTGGGGTGGGATTTGACAAGTGTCGCCTGCCTTCACCTCGTGCCGATGGTCGCCCACGGCAATGGTGCCGCTTCCAGAGACGACCCGACAATGTTCCCACATGTCGTGCTGGTGCGCACGTCCGTGTCGTTCAAAGCCCAAGCGCTCCACCAAGGGTTCGTCGCCCTGAGCCACAGTCACCTCCATCCATCCAAAGGACGTCTTTCGCCGCGAGGGATGCACAACGTCGGCCATTCAGCGTGGGGGTTACTTCGCGAAAGTGGACGCCACGACGAGGTCTTTGGAGCCGCGTGTGTGCGCATAGAAGCCTTCGCCAGATTTCACGCCGAGCTTGCCTGCAGTCACCATGTTGACGAGCAGGGGACATGGGGCGTACTTGTCCAAGCCGAATCCGTCGTGCAACACACGCAAGATGCTCAGACATACGTCCAGACCAATGAAGTCTGCGAGTTGCAACGGGCCCATCGGATGGGCCATGCCCAGTTTCATGACGGTGTCGATTTCCTCGACGCCCGCCACCCCCTCATGCAAGGTCAAGATGGCTTCGTTGATCATGGGCATCAAAATGCGGTTGGCCACAAATCCTGGGTAATCGTTCACCTCCACAGGAACTTTGCCCAACTGGGCGCTGAGTGCCATCACATCGTGGCATGTGATGTCGCTTGTGGCATAGCCGCGAATGACTTCCACCAACCTCATCACTGGAACAGGATTCATGAAGTGCATGCCAATCACGCGGTCCGGGCGTCCGGTTGCTGCGGCGATTTTGGTGATGGAAATGGAGCTGGTGTTGGTGGCCAAAATGCATCCCTCGGGCGCAGCCGCATCGAGGTCCGCAAAAATCTTCAGCTTCAGGTCGGTGTTCTCGGTGGCCGCTTCCACCACAAGTTCTGCGTGGCCCACTGCCGAGGCCAAATCCGTGGAGGTGGTCAGCCGACCCAAGGCCGCGTCCTTGTCGTCGGCGGAGATTTTTTCCTTCGCCACCATTCGGTCCATGTTCTTGCCTATGGTGGCCAACGCACGTTCCAAGGCGTCGGTCGAGCGGTCCACCATGATCACCTCGTGGCCAGCTTGGGCGAAGACGTGGGCAATGCCGTTGCCCATGGTCCCCGCGCCGATCACGGTCACGCGCTTGCTCATGACTTCGCTT
>DKNS01000018.1 GCA_002469765.1 Flavobacteriales bacterium UBA7382
CCACTCACTTTGGATGAGGTAAACGGCCAACATCAGGACAAACGAACCCAAGGCAGCGTACACACCATAGGGCGCAGCGACGGAGATTTTGTTCATGAAGCGCAATGTACGGACAGCCTGTGCTCTATCTTTGCCACGGGGCAAGTCTCTTGCGACCAGCTCCCGCAGAATCCCCCAGGGCCGGAAGGCAGCAAGGGTATGCGGTTGTAGCGGTGCGACAAGAATCGCTTGCCCTTTTTTCATGCCCTCACGTCGCCCGTTCGACCTGCTATACATTCGCTGAGAATCTGACGAACCATGAGCCAAGAGATCCGTCCAATCACCAAAATTTTGGTGGCCAACCGAGGAGAAATTGCGTTGCGTGTGATGCGCACAGCGCGAGAGATGGGATTGGCAACCGTGGCGGTGCACAGCGAGGCAGACGCCCACGCGCCCTTCGTGCACGCCGCTGACGAAGCGGTGTGCGTGGGACCGGCGCCATCCAACGAAAGTTACTTGGTGATTGAGCACATTGTTCAGGCCGCCTTGGACACCGGGGCAGATGCCATTCATCCCGGCTACGGCTTCTTGAGCGAAAACTCCGCCTTCGCGGAGGCCGTGGAAGCTGCAGGCATCCGGTTCATCGGCCCCCACCCGCACGCCATCCAAGTCATGGGCTCCAAGTTGGCTGCGAAGGATGCGGTGGCACAACGCAACATCCCCATGGTTCCTGGCACCGAAGGCGCCGTATCCGACCCTGCAGATGCCAAGCGCGAAGCCGAACGAATCGGCTTTCCTCTCTTGATCAAGGCGAGCGCAGGTGGTGGCGGGAAAGGCATGCGAGCAGTGCACGACCCTGCGTTGCTTGAAGAAGAACTCCAGCGCGCCATCTCTGAAGCGGAGCGGTCGTTTGGCGACGGCGCCGTCTTCATTGAACGGCTTGTCCAGCAGCCCCGACACATTGAGATTCAAGTGCTTTGTGACATGCATGGCAACGCAGTGCATCTGTTTGAGCGCGAATGCAGCATCCAGCGTCGGCACCAAAAAGTGGTGGAGGAAGCTCCCTCTGCCTTGCTTGATGACGACCTTCGCAAAGCCATGGGCCAGTGCGCCATCGAAGTGGCCCGATCGTGCTCCTATGTCGGGGCGGGCACAGTGGAATTCCTGGTCGATGCGTCTCGTGAGTTCTTTTTCTTGGAGATGAACACCCGCCTTCAAGTGGAGCACCCGGTGACCGAATTGATCACCGGTGTGGACTTGGTCAAAGAGCAAATCCGCATCGCCGAAGGTCACACCCTATCCTTCAAACAAGAGGACCTGACCATCCAAGGTCACGCCTTGGAACTTCGTGTTTATGCCGAAGACGTTCCGGGGGGATTCTTGCCCAGCACGGGCACCTTGACCCGATATTCCCCACCATCAGGCCCAGGAATCCGGGTGGACGACGGGGTGGTTGAAGGCGGGGAAGTCAGCATGCATTACGACCCCATGCTTGCCAAGCTCTGCACGCACGGCCAGACGCGCGAGGCTGCCATTGAGCGCATGCTACGCGCAATCGAGGACTACGAGGTTCATGGGGTGGACACCACCTTGGATTTCGGCCATTTTGCGGTGAATCACGAAGCGTTTCGATCTGGACAATTCGACACCGGTTTTGTTGCCGAGCACTTCACACCTGAGAAGCTGACACGTCCGTGGCCATGCGACGACGACACTGCCGCAGAACTCATCTTGGGTGCTGTGGCTCGCGTCGGTGAATCTGAAAAACCTCGATTCGAGGAAACTTCAAATGTCGGCGCTTGGCGCCTTCGGGTACGCTGAAGCCCAACGCCGCTCCAACCGCGCAAGTCCTTCCACCGCACTCAAAGGCACAACCTCCACCTGTCCTCCTTCTTCAAGAGGGGAATGGGGGTCCACCACGACAATGGGCACACCCGGTGGCGTCAGTCCCACCAATCCCGCGGCGGGATAGACTTGCAGAGAAGTCCCAACCACAAGGACCAAATCGGCTTTTTCCATGATTTGAGCGGCCCTGCTGAAGGCAGGCACCTCTTCGCCAAACCATACGATGTGGGGCCTGAGCTGATGGCCATCCGGCCCCAGATCGCCAAGCGTCAACTCGGCGCCATCGAGCACGACAACGCACTGGGGGTCGACCGTCGACTGTGCTTTCCTGATTTCCCCGTGCAGATGGAGCACGCGATGGCTTCCCGCACGCTCGTGAAGGTCGTCCACATTTTGGGTCACAACATGCACGTCAAACATGTTCTCCAACCGGGCCAAAACCTTGTGACCTTCATTTGGTCGGGCGGCAAGGACTTGCCGACGTCGTTGGTTGTAAAACTCCAGCACCATGGCCGGATTGGCCACAAAGCCTTCTGGTGACGCCACATCCTCCACCCTGTGGCCCTCCCACAATCCATCTGCGCCTCGAAACGTCGCAATGCCCGACTCCGAGCTCATGCCGGCACCGGTGAGGACCACAAGTTTGTGCATTCGATTTGCCATGCCTGAAAGCTAAGTGGCAATCCAGGACCAAGGCCGCCGTATCTTTCGGCGGATGAGCGACAGGCAATTCATCGTGTACGACTTGGAGGCCACATGTTGGCGCAGTCGGAAACCGCGAAAGGTGGAAATCATCGAGATTGGAGCCGTGAAGATGAACGAGCGCCTTGAAGTGGTTGACGATTTCTGCCAATTCGTGAGGCCCAAACTTCATCCTGACATCAGCCCCTTTTGCACCAAGTTGACGAGCATCGTTCAGGACGACATCGAGGATGCGCCGCTGTTCGACGAAGCCATCGACATGTTCGAGGATTGGGTGGGCTTCGACCAAACGCGCAGCATGCTCATGAGCTGGGGAGAATTTGACCGTCGCCAATTCATGAATGACGCCCAACTTCACAACATGGAGCTGCCTTGGTTAAAGTACTGGGCCTGTTTGCAGCGGCACTACAGTCGTTGGAAAGGTTCCAAAAATCAAATTGGCCTCAAGAATGCCTTGGAAATGGAAGGGCTCTCCTTCGACGGAACCCAACACCGGGCCATTGAAGATGCCCGAAACATGGGCCGCCTGTTCGCCAAAGTGGCCAAACCCCTCTCGATTGTTTGAAGGCCATGCGCGAGACTTGGCACCTGTTCACCTACCTGTGGCGTGCCGAACGCCGCTCCCAGCACGGATTGGTGGGACTCGCTCTGTTCGCCATTACGACCACATACGCCGCGTACCAAGTCGTTCGTGGTCGTCCTGACCCCACAACTTGGAATGCGCTGGCCTGGGTCATGCTCCTTTTCACGGCAGTCAATGGGGTCAGCAGGACACTCGAAGAAGACCGGCCGGAAGTGCTGGCCTACTTGAAGACCGTTGTGAATCCGGTCCATTTTCTGGTGGCTCGCACGCTTCACAATTCTGCAGTGCTTTCCGGGTTGTCGTGCCTGCTGACTGCATTGATGGGGCTGCTGATGGGCTGGGGTACGTTGGACGGGCCTCGTCTGTGGGGATTCCTAGGCGGGATGGCCTTGACCTCATTGGCTCTCGGGACCACACTCACATTGATCGCGTTGATTGCCGCACGCGCAGGCGCCGGGTTTGGAATGACCGCGGTGCTCGGCTTGCCACTTGTGCTTCCTGTGGTCCTGGTTTCCACTTCTCTCGGAAGCGACCTCATGCATGGCGTGCTGGTGTCCGACACTTGGCACAATTTCGCATTTCTCGGGGCACTGGCGACAGGTTCAGGGACACTCGGCGTCGTCCTCTTCCCGTACCTTTGGCGTGCGTGATGAGCAAGCCCCTCACCCCTTCGTCTCCTGCCCTTGGGGTCCGATTGATTCGGGCCTTCGGCGTGGTTTTGTTGGGCTACGTCTTGGTCATGACGTTTTCAGTCCCTCTGGGTCCTGGAATCGTAGACGTTCGCGTCAGCCCAGGTGAAGAATCGGGAAGGAAAACGACTTTCAACCTGGACATCGAAGGCCACAACACGCACTTTACCGAAACATACCCGCTCGTGTTTTTGAAGCGGGGAGAACACTTCGTGGTGGTCCGCGACCTCGAGTCCCTCGACGACCAGCACTTGGCCGGCAGGGTTGCGCTGGACAAGTTCGTGCCCGCCCTGAGTTGGGACGTCTTTGTGAACAGCCCTGTGGACGGCACCATGAGTTTCGCCAACGGATTCTTCGCCCAAGGATTGACCACCAGTGCCAAAGCCAAATCACCCGACAACAACGCCGTCTTGAACCGGTTGTCCGACGCCGATTTGGGATTCCATTTCCCCTTTCAGCCCAACATCATGGAAACCATCCGCAATTTGATGTTGCACGTGCCGATGTGGTTCACCATGTTTTTGTTGATGGGCATCAGTTTCGCACAAAGCATCCGAAGCCTCGGAGCCAAGGGCACTTTGGAGCACGACATGAAGGCATTGGCGTCAGTGAAAACCGGAATGTGGTTTGGGGTGCTTGGGTTGTTGACCGGGTCCCTTTGGGCCAAATTCACGTGGGGCGCATGGTGGGTGGACGACCCTCAGCTCAACGGGGCGTTTGTCACGGTCATGGTGTACGCAGGATACCTGGTGCTCCGGAGCTCCGTGAAAGACGAAGCACTTCGCACCCGCTTGGCCGCGGTGTACAACCTGTTTGGCTTTTGCCTTTTGGTCGTGCTCCTGATGGTTCTTCCCCGGTTCACCGAAAGCCTGCACCCCGGCAAGGGAGGCAACCCCGCCTTCAGCAGCTACGACCTGGACAGCGCGCTCAGGGCGGTCTTCTACCCTGCCGTGTTGGGATGGATGATCCTCGGGACCTGGATGTACGCCAAAACCCTGCACCTCGAACGGATGCGTGCGACCTTGGCAGAATCTCGATTGCAACGCGCCACCAAGGCTGGATTGCCATTCGCCGCGTTGACCGCCTCGACCTGGTCTGACCCGTTGACGAACGACGGGAAGATGGGTGTCGTTGTGGGGGTGGCGATCATCATCGGACTCGGACTCGGAATCTGGAGCTTGGTTCATGCCCGTGAGTCGAAAGCGTTGAACCAAGAAAATGAACGCACCGCATGAAGCGCACCCACATCGTTTTGTTGCTCCTTGTCGCCGGATTGATGGGCACGTTTGTGGCGTCAATCACAAGCACCAGCCGTTCCGTGGGGTTTGCTGTGGCGTTTGCAGACCCTGGAACCGAGTACAAGGTCAGTGGGACCCTGATCACGGACATGCCTGTGGAATACAACCCGCAACAGAACACCAACCTCACCAAGTTCCACATGCAAGACCGCGAAGGCGTGGTGCACGAGGTGTGGCTGGAAAAGGCCAAGCCCACTGGACTCGAACGCAGCGAAAGCATTGACCTTTACGGAAAAGCCAAAGGAGCGCACTTTCGGGCCACGGAGATGTTGATGAAGTGTCCTTCGAAGTACAACGAACAAAACCACCTGGTGGAGGCTGACGCCTGATGGAACATTTGGGAGAATGGATTGGGGTGGCGTACGCTGGCAGATTCCTGGTGGCGTTGGCCTTTGTGTCGGCCCTGGTGGCCACAGTGGCGTTTTGGAAAGGCAACGTCCACTTGGGACGGCGTGCTTACCTCACCCACGCATGCAGCACACTGGGAGTCATCGCGTTGATGTTTGTGCTCTTCTTTGGGCACCGATACGAGTTCCAATACATCTGGAAGCATCTGAACAACGAAATGCCCATGCGCTTCGTGCTCAGCGCCTTTTGGGGCGGCCAAGAAGGCGGGTTTCTGTTGTGGATGTTTTGGCACAACGTGCTCGCGTTGTTTATCCTGAACCGGGCCGACGACTGGCAGCGAGAGGTGATGACGGTGCTGAGCAGCATCCAAGCGTTCCTTGGGGTCATGATCCTGGGCATCTACTTCGGGGACTTTCAACTGGGCCTCGACCCGTTCCTGTTGCTTCGTGAGGCGCCCAACAACATTGGTTTACCATGGACAGCGCGGGCCGATTACCTCACGGCCATCCCTCAATTCACGGACGGCCAGGGACTGAACCCCCTGTTGCAGAATTACTGGATGACCATCCACCCTCCGACCCTGTTTTTGGGGTTTGCGGCGTGCAGCATCCCTTTCGCTTACGCCGTAGGGGCACTGTGGCGTCGCGATTTGACGTCGTGGATCAAGCCCGTGCTCCCTTGGGCATTCTTTGCCGTAGGCATTCTTGGTGCCGGCATCTTGATGGGCGGAGCTTGGGCATATGAAGCCTTGAGTTTTGGCGGGTTTTGGGCTTGGGACCCTGTCGAAAACTCTTCACTCGTCCCCTGGATGGTCCTTGTGGCCGCGGCGCACCTTTTGCTCATCAACCGCAACCGAAAGCAACCGACCGCCTTGTTCTCCACGGTGTACCTCAACATCTTGTCTTTCCTGCTGGTGCTCTACTCCACGTTCTTGACAAAAAGCGGCGTCCTGGGCGACACCTCCGTGCACAGCTTTGTGGACAGCGGCATCTTGCCCCAGTTGCTGGCCTATCTGCTGGGGTTCGTGGCCTTGGGACATTTGATGCTCTTGGAGGATGTGGGGTCACGAAAAGTGTACGGAGGGCTGGCATTGGCCACGATCGGGCTGGTGGCGGCGGGACAACCTGCGCTGGGCTTCTTGGCCTTTTTGGGGGTGATGGCGGCGGCGGCTGTTCGTGCTTTCCGAAAAGAATTCAAGACCGATCAAGAGGAAGATGCGCTCTGGTCCCGTGAATTTTGGATGTTTGTCGGGGCCTTGCTTTTGGTCCTCGGGGCTGTGCACATCACCTGGCAAACCAGCATTCCGGTGTTCAACTTGTTCTTGGAACCGTTGGCCCCTGTGCTCACTTGGGCGGAAGGTGCGACTGGGCTGGCGTTCTTGGGCGATTTGGCCCAACACGACCTCGCTCCTGGCACCGACTTGGATCGAACCTACCACGTGGTCCAGGTGCCGCTCGCCGTCCTCATTTTCTTGCTCATTGGGTTGGCCCAATGGCTCAAGTACAAGAACTCTGACATCCAGTTCGTCTTGGGGAAAATCCTCCGCCCACTGCTGGCGGCGGCCGTGATGACGGGAGCGCTTCTGTTGACATACGACTTTGCCCTCCATGAGATCCCTAGGGTGGCCTTGCTCTTTGCCACGTTGTTCGCCGCTTTTAGCAATGCGGATTACATCGTACAAATGTGGAAGGGGAAATTGGATCGAATGGGATCTCCCTTGGCCCACGTGGGCTTTGCGCTGACGCTCTTTGGCGCGGTCTTGTCGACGGCCCAAAAGGACGTCATCTCCCAAAACCGCATCGGTGACATCACCACCCTCAACGAAGAGTTGAGCAACGCCACCGACTTGTTGATGATGCAGGGCGACACCTTGCCCATGGGCCCCTACTTCGTGTCGTACCAAGAACGCCGTCAAGAAGGCATTCACGTCATGTTCGACATGGCCTACTACGACTGTGCACCCATGTCCTACGAGGCAGGGGACATTGTGGTACAAGAAGGCATGGTTTGGCAAGCGCTGGAGAACCACAATGCAAGTGCCACGTTCGACGAGGACGTCGAAACGCAGTGGAACTTTCTGCCCTTCCCCACCCTGGCTCAAACAGAGCGCGCCACACGCTGGGTCAATGGCACGGCCGGAAACGAGCTGTTCACCTTGTCACCTCGCATCCAGCTCAACGCTCAAATGGGCAATGCGCCTGAGCCTGACACGAAACACTTTTTGTTCGAAGACCTTTATACCCACATCAAATGGGGACGGGTCACCCCTCCAGAAACAGACGAGGAAGGGTGGCTAGGTGGGCAGGCTCAAGAATTTGTTGTGGGCGATTCCATGTTTGTGGGCGGGGTCTTGCTGACTGTGGACAGCCTGCGTGTCGTCCGCGACGACGAGCGGGCTGGACGGGGCCTCCTCGACGACGACTTGGCCTTGGCAGCGTGCCTCGGATTGCGACGAGGACCTGTGGTCGAAGTGCACGATCCGTTGTACATCGTGCGCGGCACCACCGTCGTGCCTGACCTTTACGAAGCCGAGGGCTGGGGTTTGAAATTCCGTGTGGAATCGTTCGACCCAGAACAAGAGACATTCGAAATGACGGTGTGGGAACACGAAAGCGTACGTCGTGACTTTGTGGTGATGCAAGCGGTACTGTTTCCCCAAATCAACTGGCTTTGGTTGGGATGCTTTCTGATGACACTCGGCTCTTTCTTGGCCGTTCGATTCCGGGTCCGCCAGGGAAAATCAAACGTCCGACGCCATGGCTAAACTTCGCATTGTCGTGGTTGGTGCTGGGCAGGTGTCACGAGAGTTGGCGCCTGCATGGCAACGAACCGGACACGACATCCTGCACGTGGTCAGTCGAACGGCTGAATCGGCCCAGCCCTTGGGAGAACTTTTAGGATGTTCATGGAGCACCAATTTGAGCGAGGCAGCGGGCGCTCTTCGAGACGCGGAGGTGGTCGTCATTGCGGTCACCGATGGCCTCATATCTGAAATCAGCACCGCCATCACAAATATGATATCTCCTTCCTGCTTGATGGTGCACGTCTCAGGGGCCACACCTTTGGACCACTTGCGCGCGCCATGCGCCGTCATTTGGCCCATCCGGAGTTTCAACCCCAAGGCTGACAAAGTTCCGCTCGCCAACACCCCGACCGTGCTAGAAGCTTCCGAAGAAAAATCGATGGTGCTCGCCAGGCTGCTCGCCTCGGCATGGGATGCAGACGTGTCTGAGGTGTCAGGCACCCAGCGCGCGGCAGCACACATGGCAGCAGCTGTGGCCGACAACTTCGCAAACCACATGTTTGCCGAGGCACAAAATCTTCTTGACCAACGTGGTCTTCCCAAAACCTTGCTGCGCAACCTGGTGCTGGGGTTGACGCAAGGCGGACTTCAAGGCGACTCCCGGGAAAGGCAAACCGGACCCGCGCGCCGAGGTGACGAAGCGACACTCGCGCGTCATCGGGCCCTCCTGCCGGAAGACGTGAGGGAGCTTTACGACACGGTCACCGCCCACATCATCCACAGACACTCCTCATGAACTACAAGACAAAGCTCTCTGGCATCAAGCTCTTCGCCTTCGATTACGACGGGGTGTTCACCAACGGAACTGTGTACCTCATGCCGGACGGCAGCATGGCACGTACAGCGTCCGCGCGCGACGGGTTCGCCGTTCAATGGGCGGTGAAGCAGGGGCTTGAACTCGCCCTGGTGTCAGGAGGAAAAGACGAACCCGTGCGCTGGCGCATGGAGAAGCTTGGACTCTCCGAGGTCCATTTGGGGGCAGACGACAAACTGGCCAAATTGGAAGAAATCTCCGACCGAACCGGCATCGCATTGAGTGAGATGGCCTACATGGGCGACGACATGCCCGACCTCAAGGCACTGGAAGCGGTGGGGTTGAGTTGTTGTCCCTTTGACGCCGTTCAAGAAGTGCGAGCTGCGGTGGACTGGGTGGTGCCAGAAGCGGGCGGAGAGGGATGTGTTCGCAATTTGTTGGAACAGGCTATGAAACTTCGTGGTTTATGGGAAAGCCGCGAGGGTCATCGGTGGTGACTCAGCCCTAACTTCACGCCCACATGGATCGCAACACTTTGACGGGCCTTGTGCTCATGATGGCCCTGCTTTTGGGCTACCAATGGTACATGGCTCCCACCGACGAGGAGGTCGCCCAATGGGAGGCTGAACAGGGGCGCTTGGTCGCTCAAGAGGACAGCACAGCCGCGGCAAGCGCGGCCGCTTCTCAAGCCGCGCTCAGCGCCACAGCACAACTTCAAGCAGCCTCCCCTTCAGACGGCAACATCAACGCAGAATTGGAGGCCGAGCTTCGCCGCCGCTTTGGTGACTTTGGGCCTGGCGTGATTGGCACCGACCGCGACTTGGTCATGTCCAACGACCAGGTGCGTGTCACGTTCAACACACGAGGTGGCCTGCCTGTGTCGGCCACACTGCAGGATGGTTACACACGCTATGCCAACGGCGAACCCGTGAGCCTTTGGGTGCGAGAGCACTCCGACATGAACGTGGCATGGGACGTTCCAAGCGTCGGACGCGTGGGGTTCCAGGACTTGCACTTCAAGCCCATTTCAGAAGGCCCCACCCAGCTTGTCTTGGAGTCGGACTTGGGCGACAACAATGCAATCCGCGTGGTTCACAAGTTGGAGGGCTACCAAGTCAAAACCGACATCAACTTCATTGGGGTTGACCAACTCACAAACAACCAGCGGCTCTTCACATGGAATGCGTTGGGACAACGGAATGAAAAAGGCCTTCAGTGGGAACGTCAGCACAGCGCCATTTACTACCTGGAGCTCGGCGAAGAACGCGATTACCTGAGCGACGGCCAAGAAGACGACGAGGTGCTCGAATCGCAGCTCTCGTGGTTGGCCTTCAAACAAAACTATTTCTCGGCTCTGGTGGGAAGTCCTGAACCGTTTGCCGCAGGTGCGAAAATCGCCAACATCTTGCCTGAAGACGACACGACTTACGTCATGGGCTACGCTGCTGAGCTTCCGTACGACGGACAGCAACTGCATTTCTACTTTGGCCCCAACGACTTGGGAGCCTTGGAGACCACTGGATTTGAAGAAGTGGGGCGCATCATCGACTACGGGTGGTGGATCTTCGGGTGGGTCAACCGCAATGTCATTCTCTTCGTGTACGAATTTGTGGCCAACTACATCGGCAACATGGGGTTGATCATTTTGGTCCTGACCCTGATCATCAAGAGTGCCTTGTTCCCAGTCACTTGGAAGAACTACATGAGCTCCGCCAAGATGCGGGTGTTGCGTCCCGAACTCAACGAAATCAATGAGCGTCACAAGGAAGATGCCATGGAGCGTCAAAAGGAAACCATGGAGCTCTATCGAAAGACAGGGGTCAACCCGATGGCGGGATGCCTTCCTGGATTGCTTCAGATGCCGATCCTTTACGCCATGTTTAGGTTCTTCCCCTCCAACATCGACCTCCGAGGACAATCGTTCTTGTGGGCTGACGACCTCGGGGCCTTCGACAGTTTGCTAGCCTTGCCCTTCAGCATTCCGTTCTACGGGGCCCACGTCAGCGGATTCACCCTGTTGATGGCCGCGTCGATGTTTGTCTACATGCGGATGTCCATGGCCAACCAGAGCATGCCAACCCAACCGGGCATGCCGGACATGAAGACCATCCAGACCATCATGCCTTTCACCATGCTGTTCTTTTTCAACGGGTTTGCGTCGGGGTTGAGCTTGTACTACTTCACAGCCAACATGGTGAGCATCGGGCAAATGTTGACCATCAAGCGGTTCTTCATCAACGAAGACAAAATCCGCGCGAAGATTGACAACAACCGAACCAAAGCAGGTACACGCACCAAGCCCAGCTTCATGGAGCGTTTGCAAGAAGCAGCGAAGGAAGCGGAGAAAAAGCAAAAGGAAACTGAGCACAAAAAGAACGACGCCCGGACGAAGCGCAAGAAAAAATGATGCGAGGGCTTTTGTTTTGTTCGATGGCTGTCGTCGGGTGCGTGGCCTTGTCTTGCGGGACCACGAAGGACACCTCCTCTTCCTCTGCTGAAATCTTGGTGGGTTTGAAACGAACCCCATGCCATGGCAGATGCCCCGTATACAACCTCCATGTCTACACCGACGGAATGGCGACGTTGAACGTGGGAAAGTTCTGCGACGAAGCGTTTGGCCGATTTCTGTCCGAAGGTGAACACACCGCCAAAGTGGACGTGGGCATCTGGGGCTTGGTGGCCGAGGAAGCTCAATCCTTGGGCTTTGACACCTTGGCCCACCAATACGACGACTCCGGGGTGATGGATCTGCCTTCTGCCACCGTCACCATCAAGGGCAAGTCGGTGATGAACCGATACGGAGGACCCAATTTGAATGACCTTTACATCCGCATTGAACGTTTGGTGGGCCAGATGGACTGGCAAGCCACTCCGGAAAACGCGCGTTGAAACCTGAAAATCCAATCTTACACACATGACACGATTCACCACTCTTGGAGCGCTGTTCTTGCTCCTTCTAAACACCGCCCGCGCCGACGAGGGAATGTGGCTGCTGCACATGTTGCAACGCATCAACGAGGCTGACATGCAGAAGTCTGGCTTGCGCCTCTCTGCACAGGACATTTACGACATCAACAACGCCTCGCTCAAGGACGCCATTGTGCGGCTGAACGGAGGGAGCTGCACTGCCGAGGTCATCTCGAGCCAGGGTTTGGTGTTGACCAACCATCACTGTGCTTACGGAGCCATTCAGAGCTTCAGCACACCCGAGAACGACTACCTGACAGATGGGTTCTGGAGCAAGAGCAAGGACCAAGAAATGTACATCGACGACTTCTACGTCAGCTTTTTGGAACGGATCGACGACGTGACGGAGCGGATCTTGGCCAAGGTCAACGACGACATGCCTGAGTCCGATCGCGCGGCAGCCGTGGCGGAAGAAATCAAAGCCATCCAAGCCGAGTACAAGGAGGCCGACGCCTCGCTGAGCTACGACGTCAAATCGATGTACTTCGGCAACGAGTACTACGTGTTCACATACCGCGACTACAACGACGTCCGCTTGGTGGCCGCCCCGCCTGAGAGTGTGGGCAAGTACGGTGGCGACACCGACAACTGGATGTGGCCGCGCCACACCGGCGACTTCAGCATGGTCCGCATCTACGCAGACGCAGACAACAACCCTGCAGCGTACAGCGAAGACAACGTGCCGTACACCCCCAAGCGTCACCTCAAAATCAGCATGGAAGGCGTCAAGCAAGGCGACTTCACCATGGTGATGGGCTACCCAGGCAGCACCGACCGTTTCCTCAGCAGCTGGGGTGTGGAACAGGCCATCGACCTGTACAACCCTTCTGTGGTGGATTGCCGCGATCTGAAGCTGAAGACGATGAAGAGCCACATGGACGCCGACAAGGCCGTGCGCATCAAATACGCCGCCAAGTATGCCCAGACTGCGAACTACTGGAAGTACTACATCGGACAAACCAAGGGCCTCAAGCGCCTCGAGGTTCAAGCCCAAAAGGAGAAACTGGAAGACCTCTTCAACCGCTGGGCTGTCAGCACACCCGACCGCAGCGACGCATACGGCGACGCGCTCGGATTGATTGAAGAGTACTACGCGGCCACTGACGCCACCGTGCGTGGCGAGGTCTACGCACGTGAGGCTGGCCTGTTGGGCAGCGACATTGTGTTGTTTGGACTCCGTGTGGGGTTCCGCGGTGCGGGGTTGTTCGGCGAAGATGAAAACGCGACGGCGGCCACAAAGGAGATGCTCCAAGGCCTCGCAGACGCGCACTTCAAGGACTACGACCAAGACACCGACCGCGAGCTTTTTGTGAAGATGCTCACCAAGTACCGCGACGACATCACCCCAGAATTGTGGCCACGCGAATTCCAGGTTGTGGAAGACAAGCACAAAGGGGACTTCGGCGCATACGCAGCCAAAATTTACAGCAAGTCGCCCCTGCGCAGCGCAGAGGCATTTGCCGCCTTCTTGGACAACCCCAAGGAAAAGACCTTTGACAAGGATTTGGCCATCGGCATGGCGATGAGCATCTACGAGCGCTACAGCCAAGGCACCACCCCGGAAATTCAGGAAAAGTTTGACCGCGGGTACCGGTTGTTTGTGCGCGGGCTGCGTGAGTTGATGCCCAACAAGGCGTACTACCCCGACGCCAACTCCACCATGCGCTTGACCTACGGACCTGTGGGTGAATACAAGCCTGCGGACGCAGTGTACTACGACTTCGTGACCACCGCCAACGGCATCCTGGAGAAGAAGGACAACAGCAACCCCGAGTTCGTGGTGCCTGAGCGCTTGGAAGAGCTCATCAAGGCGCGTGACTTCGGACCCTACGCCAACGACCGCGGCGACTTGGTCGTGTGCTTCATCCACGGCACCGACATCACCGGTGGCAACTCAGGCAGCCCCGTGATGAACGCCAATGGAGATTTGATTGGTTTGGCCTTCGACGGCAACTGGGAAGCCATGAGCGGCGACATCGCCTTCGAGCCGCGCCTCCAGCGCACAATCTCTGTGGACATCCGATACGTGATGTGGATCCTCGACAAGTACGCCGGTTGCACCAACCTCATTGAAGAGATGGACTTTGTCTACGCTTCAGAAGAAGTGACCGACCCTGCTTCTCAAGAAGCCCAAATCAGCGACCCTGCCAACGGCAAGTGATTGCGAACTCAACGAATAAAAAGCCCGGACCTGGTGGTCCGGGCTTTTTTGTCTCCGATTGAATCGTTGGACCGAATCGCATCGTCCTCCTGTTCACACCGCGTTGCGGCTCGCGTTCACGATGCCGTACATCGTCCGGATGATCAGCTTGCGGAGCATGTCCGGGCTCCACTGGGACGCCCCCCCTCTCACCTGGCGGTCCATCTCAGTCAAGGCAAATTGCTGGATGACCAACAAAGGCTGGATGATGCTGTCCCGGAGTCGGATGCTCTCCTTGATGGCAGGAACCGTTTCCATCAGTTCAGCTTGTCCAGTGATTGCCAAAACAAGCACGCGGGTGCGCTCGAATTCTTCATGTACGGCGTTCCACAACCTTCCAAATTTCGGATGATCTGAGAGGTGGGCAGTGAGGCGAAAATCACACTTGGTCATGGACTGCATTGAGTTCTCGACAAGTGTCCTGAAAAAGGCATTCCGTCGATAAAGGCCCGCTGCTTCTTCCAAGCGCCCGTCGCGATCGAGTGCCTCCAGGGCCGTCCCCAACCCAAAATACCCTGGCACATTCTGCTTCAACTGGGACCAAGATCCCACAAACGGGATGGCCCGCAAATCTCCAAAGTTGATGGCGCCGTCCTTGGCCCGCGAGGTAGGACGGCTCCCGATGTTGGTGGCGCCATAGTACTTCAAAGTGCCGAATGTGGCCAAATATTCCGTGAATTCTGGGCGGTTTCTCAGTGCCAAGTAATGGGCGTGAGACGAATCGCCAAGCTCGTCAAGGAGGGCCGCGTCTGCCTCCGAAATCTGGGTCTCTTCCTCATCAAACAACCTGTTCTTCACACCTGCAGTGAACAACAACTCCAAGTTGAATCCTGCGGATTTGGGGATGCCAAAGTTGGACGAAATGGTTTGCCCTTGAATGGTCGTTTGAATCTCGCGGTTTTCGATGTCGCGGCCCAGTGACGCGTAGAAGCGGTGGGTGTTCCCTCCGCCTCGGGCGGGTGGGCCACCGCGACCGTCAAAGAACATCACGGTTCGTCCGTGCTCGCGGCTGATGTCGGTCAGACTCTGCTTGGCGCGATAAATCGCCCAATTGGCCCGGAGGTAACCACCATCCTTGGTGCCATCTGAAAAGCCCAGCATGACCGTTTGGTCGCCGGCACGTGCATCCAGGTGGGCTGCATACACAGGGTGCGTGTAGAGCTTGGCCATCTCCGCCTTGGCTCCGTCGAGGTCCTGAATGGACTCGAAAAGCGGCACGAGGTCCATCGTCATCGCCCCTTCCCAGCCGCTCGCTTGGACCATGGCGTGGAGGATGGCGATGTCCAGCGCCCCGGCGCAGTTGCTGAGGATGAACCGGTGACACCCTGCCTCCCCATTGTGCATCTGAATCTCTTGCATGGCCCGGAGGCTGTCCAGCACATCTTGGTGACGGTCTTCTTCAAGCGTGCCGTCGTAAGGTTGGTCGTAGGCGAACAAGAAATCCAAGGCCTCCACCTCTGACATCGACTCGAATGCTTCCGCGGCCCCGGCCCCAGATTGAGATTCGAGCAAGGCCAAAAAAGCCTTTTTCACCACACGGGCGTCTTGGCGGATGTCAAGCGACGCGAAGTGCATCCCAAACATGCGCACCTTGAACATGAGCTGGCGGATTTGGTCCAAGTACAATCCGTTGAATTCCTCCTCCACACGCCGCTCCAACCTTCCCAAGCCGTCCAACAACACCTCTTGCTTCAGCGACAAGTCGCTTGAGTTGAAGATGGCCTCCTCTATCATGCTCTGCAACAAGTCTAATTCGCCCTCCAGCCCCTTGAAGGTCACGAGGCGTTGCATTTCTCGCAATTCCTTGCGGTAGCAGCGAAGCAGCGTCAGCTTCAACTTGCGAGCCACGCGCAACGTGGTGTCCGCGCCGACGTACGGGTTGCCGTCTCGGTCGCCCCCTGGCCAAAACCCAATGCGCAACATGCCCATGTTCAAGCCTTCGCCGTTGGGACGCCCCAACGCGTTGGAAACACGTGCCCCCAAAGCGGAGCAGGCTTCAAAGAACACGTTCTCTAGGTACCAAATCTGCCGAATCGCCTCCTCGTAGGGTGTGGGGGGCTCGCTTTGAAAGAACGGCGTCAGTCCGAGCTGATGAAGCCGCTTGCGGATTTTGACCAAGTCGTTGTCCTCCATGGCCAAGGCCAAGTCAGTGATGATGGCCAACACATTCCCGGGGTAAAACTGGGTCGGGTGAGAAGTGAGCACCACGCGAACGGCATACTCCGCCAACATGGCCCGCATCTCCTTTTCCAACCCGTGGCGGCGCACACGCTGCATCAAACTCTGCAACGACTCCGCCCCTCCCATGTCGTTAAGCTGGGCGTATCGAGCGTCTTCCAGCGCATCCACAAGCACCACTTGACGCTCGATGTATTGGATGATGCGGAACAGCAACGCCGCAGACTCCTCGGTCGAAGGGCTTCCTTGACTGGCCAAAAATCCCTCCAGGATGTCGTGGGGGGCCTCGCCCCTTGCCAACCCAATTTCGCAGGCCTCTTGCAGCAACGGCACACGAAGGCCCGTTTGACGGATGCCATCCAACGGCAAAGTCAAGAAGATGCCGTTGAACACCTGATATGGGTGGCTCACCACCGATCGATAATCCCTCTTCTCACGCATGATTGGGCAAAATTACCCCGTACTTTTGAAACCATGCGCATCGACATCTTGACTGTGTTGCCCGGGCTCCTGAAGGGGCCGTTTGACGAAAGCATTGTGAAGCGAGGCATCGACAAGGGCCTCGTGGAAGTGCACGTGCACAACCTCCGGGATTGGAGCAACAACAAGCACAACAAAGTGGACGACGCACCCTTCGGCACAGCCGCCGGGATGGTGCTGGCCATGCAACCCTTGCACGACGCCATCACCGACCTGCAATCGCAACGCGACTACGATGAAGTGATTTTCTTGACTCCAGATGGCGAGACTTTGGCGCAGCCGCGGGTCAACCAGCTCTCCCTGTCAGGGAACCTGATGCTCATTTGCGGGCACTACAAAGGCATCGACCAACGTCTGCGCGACCACGTCATCACCCTTGAATTGAGCATAGGAGATTACGTGCTGAGCGGCGGCGAATTGGCCGCTGCAGTGCTGACCGATGCCCTGGTCAGACTGCTTCCAGGGGTGATTGGAGACGAGACAAGCGCCTTGAGCGACAGTTTCCAAGACGGCCTTTTGGCCCCGCCAGTGTACACCAGGCCTGCAGTGTACAACGGTTGGAAGGTGCCAGATGTGTTGCTCAGCGGAAACCATGCCGCCATTGACGCATGGCAAGAAGAACAAGCCCTGGCAAGAACCAAGGCTCGCCGACCGGATCTTTTGGAAGGCAGAGACTTGTAACTGTCCGGATCTAGGCCGCAATCGTGCAAAGCGACAGGTGGAAAACCAGCCATTATTCTTGGAGGAAAGAATGGCTGTCTCCACGAATTTCCGTAATATTGCACCCCGAAATGGACAAACCTCACTGGAGGAGCCCTCTTTCACAAAGCAACCAGCATACCATGGACCGCATCAAAGACATCACCGCCAAGTTGGTCGAAACCAAGGATTGGCCTGAGTTCGGCGCCGGCGACACCGTCACCGTGACGTTGAAGATTAAGGAAGGCAACAAGGAGCGCCTGCAGGCATTCCAAGGGGTGGTCATTCAGCGACGCGGATCTGGAGCGACTGAAACTTTCACCGTTCGTAAAATGGCAAGCGGTGTAGGCGTCGAGCGCATCTTCCCCATCTCTTCACCTTCTGTGGACAGCATCGAGGTGAACAAGAGAGGCAGGGTTCGCCGCGCGCGCATCTACTATTTGCGTGAGCGCACTGGCAAGTCGGCACGCATCAAGGAGCGCCGGATGGCGCGCTGAAGAAAGCGTTCACCTCATCAAAAAAGCCAACCCATGCGGGTTGGCTTTTTTGCATTCAGACATTTTGTTGCTCAGAGTCAATGGGCCATCACTGCGTCAACCGTCTTAAGGATGTCCTCTTCTTGGGCCTGTGCACTCGCAACGAGCTGGCGGCTGGTTGCCATGATCTCAGCCACTTTGGTCTGATCTTCCAAGTCTCCACAGTTGATGCGCGCATTGAGCACCGCCCCCATGACTGCAGTGCGCAGGCACATGGCACCTACCCCAGCATCCGTGACGCTGTTGGGATTGCCCTCTTGGGCCATGGCGGCGGCCAGTGGCAAGGCATCGTGGGCCAATTGAGCCACTTTCAGCGGAATGTCGATGGCGTTCAACGTTGCATTCTGGATGGCTTGATGCCGCTTCGCAAGCTGAGGTTCTGTGGCCTTGGGCATGCCGTACGCCACCATGATGGCGTCGAAGGCCTCGGTGTCCGCGTCCACCAAGGCAAGCATATCATTCTGGAATTTCAACCCTTGCTCAGCATATTCGCTGAACACTTCCCAACGGTCATCCCAGCCCCGCTTGTGGGCACTAAGATTGGCCACCATCGTCGTCAAAGCCGCACCCAACGCACCCGCGTAGGCTGAAATGGAACCTCCTCCTGGTGCAGGTGCCTCTGAGGACGTGGTGTTGGCGAACTGGGTCAATGTCATGCCGACGAGCCGAGCGTTGTCTTGGTCTGCAATGATGTACTCGATGACACGTTTTTGAGCGTCAAAGGGTGCCAAATCGTCCAGCCCCAGGGACTTCACAGCGATTTTGACCTTCTCAGCCTCGCTGATCCCAAGTGAGCGCTGCTGCTTGCTCAAGTAGTGATCGGCCGCGTCCAACAACACCCTTAAAGGCAACAGACCGACAAGTTCAGATCCCGTGACTCGGATGCCACGAGCTTGGGCTCTGGCGCACGCCTCGTCGAAGGCCACATGGACTGGGGTGACGTGGATGTCAGTGAGGTTCAGTGAGAGCTGGGCAATGCCATACTCTTCGATGTACCATCCGATGCCCTTCACAGACTTCAACGACCCCGGAATGCGCAACGGGTTGCCCGCGTCATCCAAAACCGCGGGCCCTGTGATTCCATCGCGCTTTTTGATCCGCCCCGCCTCCCGAATGTCGAAGGCGATGGCGTTGGCCCTCCGGCTGGAGGTCGTGTTCAAGTTGATGTTGTAAGCGATGAGGAAATCCCGTGCGCCGACCGCTGTGGCCCCAGTTTGCTTAGTGTGATCGTTGAATTCAGCGGGGCCAAAATCAGGCGCCCCGTCTTCCGTCGTCAGCTTGGCCAACCCCTCGTACTGCCCCTGACGACACACCGCGAGGTTCTTGCGCTCTGGGCGTTTGGCCGCAGACTCGTAGAAGTACCCGGGAATGCAGAGTTCCTTGCCCACCCGAGTTCCAACATCGCGAGCAACCTCGATGCACTCGTCCATGGTCACGCCCGCCACAGGCACAAATGGACACACGTCGGTGGCACCCATACGTGGATGCTCGCCAGAGTGTTTGGACATGTCAATCAACTCCGAGGCTTTCTTGATCACGCGAAACGCCGCTTCCCCTACCGTTTCGGGCGGGCCCACAAACGTGATGACCGTGCGGTTGGTGCTCTTGCCGGGGTCGACGTCCAACAACTTGCAACCTTCCACCGTTTCTACCACTGAGGCCACGGCATGGATCACCTCAGGGCGACGTCCCTCGCTGATGTTGGGGACACATTCAATCAATCTTTGCATGAAGCCAAAGTAGCGTGGACCCTGGCCGAGTGATTGGACGTTAAGCCTCCCAGATTTCACCGTTCACGAACACCTTATCCACATAAGGGTCCGTGAACCGGTAGGCCAATTCCTGCAGCCCTGCCAACGGCTTGGT
>DKNS01000172.1:0-4326 GCA_002469765.1 Flavobacteriales bacterium UBA7382
CATCTTCTTCGATTACGACAACGACGGAGATCAAGATCTGTACCTGACCCACGACGCCAACCAAACCAACAAACTCTACCGCAACCAAGGGAACGGCACATTCTTGAATTTGGCCTTCATGGCGGGACTCAACTACCAGGGCAATTGCATGGGTGTCGACGTTGCAGACATTAACCACGACGGGCATTTGGACCTGTACATCACCGACCTCTACCCCAGTGCGATGTTCATCAACAACGGGGACGGCACATTCGACGACGTGAGCGTTTCTTCAGGCACCAACGACTCAGGCATGACCTGGGGTTGCGTCTTTTTCGATTACGACCACGACGGACATTGGGACCTCTACATTGTGAACGACTACCTCTTCGCTCCCTTGCCCAACATCATGTACCACGGCAACGGCGACGGCACCTTCACCCCTGTTAGTGAGGGCAATTTCACGCTGGAACACCCCTATTCAGATTACGGGTTGGCGATGGCGGACTTCGACCAGGATGGCGATTTGGACCTCATTGTTGCCACGACCAAATCGTCGACCCAGCCCGGCTTGGCCTTGTTGCGCAACGACGCGTCGAATGGCCACTGGATGCAGGTCAAACTGGTGGGCACGCTGGACAACCGCGACGCCGTTGGCGCCCGGGCCACCCTTCACCACAGCGGCAACGTGTACATAGACGAGGTCAACATCGGGCAGGGCTACTCGGGCGCAAGCACCCTCAACCTTCACTGGGGAATTGGGGAATTGACTTCAGTGGATTCTTTGGTCGTGAAATGGCCCAACGGCGATTTGAATACGTACCACGACTTGGAAGTCGACACCATCCATGAATTGTGGCAACCCACAAATTGTCTGGCCGATTTCGACTATGATTCTGCGCGGTCTTCAGCCGACCTTCTTGAGTTGCTCAGCGGCTACGGCAACGAAGGTGTTGTCGGAGACTTGGACGGAGATGGCGTATGCGCCAGTTCAGACTTGCTGCTCTTCTTGTCGGTGTTTGGCACAAGCTGCGATTGAGAAAGCCCTTGGGTCTGTGTCACTCACAGATGTCGCCAAAGGCGCCCAGCATTTGAAGCACGTCCGACACGGACACAGCCCCATCGCCGTCGAGGTCCTCTGGGCAATTGGCGACGGCAGTGCCGTCGCCCACACATGTGCCTGACGAGGCATCCCACAAGGTGCCTTCGCCGCAGCAATCCCCATCTTCACATCCAGCAGGCGTGACGGTGCCTCCACAACTTTCGCAGGCGCCGAAGCACACCGCAGATATGACAGCATCCGAACTCCCGACCGTGAGCTCTCGGTTGAACCCACCAAATCCGTTGGGCGCACCGCACTCTGCAGGGACGCCCTCGTCCTCACCCCAATCGTTTCCGTTGACGAATTTGTACTGCACGACGTCGCCTTGCACGGCCACGAACGACGCTCGGTAGAGGCCATCTTCACCCAGTTGCATGGCTGTGCCTCCGGGATTCCACCCTTGGAATGAACCCGCCACATTCACCCCAAGCGAAGAAGCCTCGAACTCACCAAGGTCAAGTGCCAGGGTGGTGACGTACATGCATGTGCCGTTGTCGGCCTCCGCAGAGGGGTCGTAGTTCTGCGCGGCGGCGTCCATGCATCCCACGTTGGTCAGGATGGGCGTCAAACCGTCGGTGTCTGGTGTGGGCAAAGGGGTGTCCAGGAGCAAGCGCCACTCTCCTGGCTGGAGGTACCACGCGTTGCTCAAGTCGTTCACTGCGATTTCCTCTCCTGTGAAGTAATCATGCCACGTTCCGGTGTAAGGGAACCCTGGAACGATGTCCATGGGAGTCACGTCAAAATTCCCTACGAGGACCGCATTTTGATCCGGCGAATACAAATGGATTCGCTTGCCCTTCCCGCTGCCGTCCACATTGAAGTCGTAGGTGCCAAACGCGGGCTGCGTCTTCTTCAAGTGGTTGAGTGCTGAAATGGTCTTGGCCAAGCCAACACGGTGTTCGTTTTCAAGGTCTGCCCAAGGCTCAGGCTTCTCGTTGAGCTTGCACCCTTCCTCGAACGTCCCGTTGAGGCAGTCGAAGATGCTGACCTGGTAGCCGAGTTCGCCCCAATTCCACATCATTTTGGGACCTGGGATGGCCAACAAAAAGGCATGCATCATTTCCAGGCGGTCCATGGCGGTGGCCTCTTGCTTGGTGTCGTAGTCGCCTGAGGCGTTTCCAAAGGAAGTTATGCTGAATGCGGCGCGCTCCTCGTCGTGGCTTTCCGCGTACGTCACCAAGTTGGGCCAGTTCCAGCCGCGGTTTTGCCAAGATCCGTTGTTGATGTCGCCGTCATACCCCATGGCCGATTCGGTGTACTGTTGGGTCATCTTTCCCCAAAGCATGAATCCGCCGTTGGCCAGAACCGTCTCTTCATCGTTGCTGCCCAAGTGTTCCAAGATCACGTACGTCCCGGGGTGGTTGTTCCAAATGTGGTTGCCGTAATCGAACAGGATGTCCACCCTGCTTTGGTCGTATTGGGACCAATACCCCACGTTGCTTCCCGAGTTGGTTTGGGTCAACCCCTTGCTGAGGTCCACACGGTAGCCGTCCATGTGAAATTCGTCGATCCAAAAGTCGAAGACGCGCTTCCAGAACTCCTTCGTCCATGGATCTTCGTGGTCGTAGTCGTAACCGGGACTGAATGGGTGGCGTGATGTCTCGTTGAACCAAGGGTTGTTGGCCGCGATGCTTCCGTCGCTGTCCAAGTAGAGCCTGGCCAAAGGATCGGTGCCGAAGCCGTGGTTGGGGACGATGTCCATAATCACGGCAATGCCCCGGTTGTGACACTCGTTGACCAGTTCTTTCAGTTTGTCTTTGGTGCCGTAGAATTTGTCGACCGCAAAACGGTAGGTCGGGTTGTATCCCCAACTGAGGTTGCCTTCAAATTCACTCACCGGCATGAGTTCGATGGCGTTGAAGCCCATGTACTGGAGGTAATCCAAGCGGTCGATGACGTCCTGGAACGTTTGGGTTTGGTCGAAGTCGCGCACCAACGTTTCGTAGATGATGAGGCGGTCGGACGGCGGGCGTTGAAAGTTCTGGTCCGACCAACCAAATTCAGGCTCTACGGTTTGAAAGACAGTTTGTTGCCAATTCGCCTGCCCAGAAGGGTAAGAGGGCATGTCTGGGTACGTCGCCGCGGAAATGTATTGGTCCTCCCATGGGTCGAGCACCAGCGTGCCATAAGGGTCGCCGACTTCCAGGTTGCCGTCGCACAAGAAATGGTATCGGTATTGGACGTCCGGATTCAGGTTGTCCAATTGCATCCAGTGCAAGTTCCCGTCGGTGCTCTTCCGCATCAGAGAACTGTTGTTGATCACGAAGTTGTTGAAGTCTCCGCGCAAGTGAACGTAGGCCTTTCCTGGGGCTCGCAATTGCACAATGGCCGTGTTGTCGTCTAAAATGTTGACCCCATCCATGGTCCCAGGAGGCGGGTCCAACACAACGGGGGTTTGGGCGAACACATTGGTCAACAGCGCCAAGGCTCCGCACATGAAAGCCATCCGGCGAAGGGCAAGCGAAAAGGATTTTATTGAATCAATGGGCATACTCACGCACATAAAAATACAACAAACTTCAGCGACCAAGCACCACAAGTTCGTCGGCGAAGAGCCACGAAGGCTCCGTGGTGGCGTCGTGCCATGAAGGACAAGCCCCAGCATTTACCAACGTCAGCCGGACAAATCGAGCCTGCACCCCTGCCCCTTCCATGGCAAAAGGCACCACCGTTTGCCTGGCATCGGGCTCCAGGGCGCCTTCGAATTTGGACCGGCCCAACGCATCGAATGCGTCGCCGTCCTCGGACACCTCCCACCTCACTTCACTCGGCGAAAAAATCCAGGCGTCCTGGTAGAGGTAGCACTGCACCTGCACCACCTCCAACGTCTTGGGTTCACCCAAATCCAGGGTAATCACCATGTCCTGGCCCTGCACCGCTTGCCACGCACCGTCCCTGAAATCCGAACTGCCCCGTCGGCCGTCGGCCATGGCTTGGAGGCTTCCTCCGGTGTAGTGGACGCTGGGCGTATAACTGAGCTCCAAAGGTCGGTGGGCACCCAAATGGCCCGCCACAGGAAAGCGTTCCACCACCCCAGTCTTTCTGCCACGCATCGCCACATCCACGGCCACGGTCCCGATGCCCGACACCCGAAGGGTATCTCCGACTTGGCCTCGACGGACTTGTCGATTGGGACTTGTCGAGTCTGGCGTGAAGGTGACCATGCCTCCAGCATGTCGGATGGCTGGCTGCACGGTGATGGCGACACGGCCTTGGGTGTCTGGTTGCACGTCGACCTCCACCGG
>DKNS01000172.1:4706-5176 GCA_002469765.1 Flavobacteriales bacterium UBA7382
CGTCGAGTCGACCCAAAAACGCGTCGTACGCCCCAGGTTTCTGGGTCACGGACGGACCGGACCAAAAGACCTCCGCCAGCCCTGTGGCCCTCGGAAAAACCTGGGACATCACGAGGTGTTGCGGGGCGTGCTCTGACCACATGTTGCACTCGCCGCCAACGATTTGGCCTTCATGACCCATGGCCTCTTTGGGCACAGGCACAAAGCTGTAAGCTTCCTCCAAATCCGTAGATCGCAAGGGGTAATCGAGGTAGCAGTGGCTGGTCGGAGACACCACAGCGTCTGTGCCCAAATGAGTCGCCTCGACGGCGCCTTGCATGCCACGCCACGATTGCACCATGGCGTCTTCAGGCAAACCCCCTTCGAGGATTTCATCCCACCCTATGATGCGACGTCCTTTGCGGGCCAGGTAGGCCCCGATTTCGTTGATGAAATGAGTTTGGAGCTCCGCTTCTGTGGCGAGGCCCAAC
>DKNS01000172.1:5555-7206 GCA_002469765.1 Flavobacteriales bacterium UBA7382
TCACCGCCGATGTGGATAACCTCCGAGGGAAACATCTCACACGTTTCGTCCAACACCGCCTTCAAGAAGGCCATCGTGCTGTCGTTTCCTGCGCAATACACATCCTTGAACACCCCCCAGTTGTTGGGCACAGGCAACGTGTCGCCTGTGCAGCCAAGCCACGGATAGGCAGCGAGGGCTGCTCGACTGTGCCCAGGCAGCTCCACCTCCGGCACCACCGTCACGTGGCGCTCCGCTGCGTACGAAACGATGTCGGCGATGTCTTGCTTGGTGTAAGCGCCGCCGTGAACCGTGCCGTCCGCTTCGGTTCGGAAGCCGCCCACCTCGCTGAGTTTGGGGTAAGCCTCAATGGGCAAACGCCATCCTTGGTCTTCCGTCAAGTGCCAATGCAGCACATTCATCTTCTGCAACGCCAAGGCATCGATCATGTGTTTGATGAACGAAGAGGCCATGAAGTGCCGACAACAGTCGAGCAACAATCCCCGGTGGGCGAGGTACGCGCTGTCCCGGATGGCCACGGCCGGAAGCTCAAACCCCTGTGGGCAGCCTTGTTCACATACCGCCGGCATCAGCTGCCGAAGCGTCGTCCAGGCGCGAAAGGCGCCCTCGGCGTCCTGAGCCTCCGCCACGATGCGGTCGTCTTCCACCGTCAAGGTGTAGCCTTCAGGGCCAAGAGGTTGTTCCGTTTGGGACCACAGCACGTCCGCGTCTGCAGGACGGGTTCTCAACCAAGCCAGGCCGGCGTGGGTCAACCAAGCCTCCATGGGCTCCATGCCCCAATGCTCTGGCCAGGACACCTTCAATGCGTCGCCCGTTCGGAAACCCCTTCCCTGGCTGTCTTCGCTACGAAGTTCCAGCGAGGCCGGCATGGGCACGAGTCCTGAGGTTTGGCCTTGGGGCAGACGATGCACTTGGGGCGACACGCAGCCGATCCACAGGACAAAAATGAATCCTAGACCCAACCAAAGCCTAAGCTTCACGGCAAGAAAGGTTCAGTAGCCTCCATCAACGCCACAGCCTTGTCCACATCCACGGGGTGGGTGGACGAATCGAACAACGGCGAGTGGCCTTCTCGAAGGGTAACCCGACAAGACGCGTGAACCGCACTCAATTGCGCTTCAGCCATGGCCCCGACGTCTTCTGGTCTCACCCCACCTCCTGCGACCACTTGAATGCCTTGTTGCGCCCATTGGGTCAGGCGTGGCAAACCTTCCACCGCCCGGGCGCATCCACCGCTGGACAGCAAGGATGTCACCCCGACGTCCAACAACTTGTCGACATCAGCTTCAGGTTCTTGGCTGACGTCGATGGCACGGTGCCAAACCACATGCTCCGGTCCCACTGAGCGACACACGGATTCGAGGTACGCCTCGTCCAAGGATCCCTCTTCGTTCAGTCCTCCAACCACGACGGCTTCGGCGCCACAATCGAGCATGAGCTTGGCCTCTTCCACACTCCATGTGCGCTCGGAGTTGGACCACACAAAGTGCCCTTCACGCGGTCGAACCAAGGCACGGACAGGCATGCCCATGGCCACCGCCGATTGCACGAGCACCGCACTTGGGGTCAGCCCACCGGCAGCCCACATGCTGCACAATTCAACGCGATCGGCCCCCACTTCCATGGCGACGGCCACGTCGCGAAGTGTGCT
>DKNS01000189.1:0-6029 GCA_002469765.1 Flavobacteriales bacterium UBA7382
ATGAACTACAGAAAAGGTCAGAAAGTTGCTTGGGGCGTGGTTCAGTCTTGGATGCGGTTGAAGCGCAGGGCGTGCAACATCCATTTGGGCAGAGGCTGGCTGGCCGGCCTCTTTTGGACGTCCAGGAACAACCCCAGTTTTTCGAGAATGGGAATTTTGTAGACTTCGATCATCTCGATCCAGGTTTCGTCGGGGTCGTCGATGTAGGTACAGTGGACGCGGGTGTGGTCCCCCATGTTCAGCGCCTCGTTGCTGTCGCACCTGAACCCAAAACCTTCCTTGGCTAGGGCAGTTCCAAGGGGCTTCATGCCACGGATATCGAACCCGAGGTGCACGATGCCGGTGTCGGCCCAAATGCGATCCTCAAAGAGAAACCGGCCCTTGCGGTCCGTGGCCTGCACCAGTTCGATGCGTGTGGGGCCCATCAGGGAAGCGAATCCGCCTGTGCCAGGGTTGGATGGTGCAAGGACAACGCGACGGCAGGTTTGGTCTCCACCAGGCAAGTGCACCCAATCGTCAAACGTCCCGGTTTCGTCGAGCAACACCTTGTCGTATTTCAGGATGTCTTTGTACATCTTGAAGGAGGTCTCCATGTCTGACACGCCAATTACGCCCCCCATGACGCCCCCTGACGGGTGTCCGGTATTGGAGAACCAATGTTTGGAGGGGAGGACCTGAAAGAGGTTGTCGTCCAAGTCCCGGAGGTAGAAAGTGTCTTCGCCGAGCGGAGTCTTGGACAGTGTTTTGTCGCATTTGTCGCCGACCAATGCCCGGGCATGGGCGTGCATGGCTCGAACATCCCGGGTTTTGATGAACGTGCATCCAATGCCCAAGTCGCCCACCTGCGGCTCAAATACGCACCGGCGCGGCTTGAAACTCGTCGGACTGACGACTTCGACTGCACACCCACCCTGCATGTTCATCACCATGCTCGCCCGTTTCACAATGGTTTTTCCGTTGCAATGGCTGTCCATCAATGGGGCTGCAGCCACTGCGTCAAAAAACGGGATGTCCAAGCCAAACAACTTGCGATACAGTTTCAGGCTGGCATCCATGTCAGACACGGCGATGCCCATGTGTTGAATTCCTTGGATGGTGTAGTCAGGGGGTTGGCTCATTGGGTGGTGAAGTTAAGGGAACTTGAGACCTTGGAAGGGGCAAGGAAACACATGCATCCCTAGCTTTGCACCATGACCCATGGTCGTTTGCTTTCTGTATGCTCTGCCTTGCTCTTTTTGGGCATTTGGACTGCCTTGACTGCGTTTCAATTTGGTCACCAATTTGGTCACCCTGTCTCAGGGTGCTCGCACCATTCACACCATGACGTGCACGCCCATCGCCATGCGTCATGCACCATTTGGGAAGGGTCGCATGAAGACACCCAAATCTCTGAGCACTTTCATGTTTGTGAAGTGTGCGGTTGGGACTGGGTTCCAGAAGGTCCACAGCCGACCATCGAGAATGTCTGCACATGGACTGTGTGTGCAGCACTGCGTCAAGCTTGGTCAGTGCTCGAGACATCGGTGCTCCCGCACGATCGCCTGACAGAACCCGACCGGGGTCCGCCTTTTGGGGGCTGATCTACTTCCCACCTCTCATTCAATCTTCAGCCATGCGTGCCATGTGTCTTTTCCTTCTTGGGAAGTCCTGGCGTGTTCTGTTGTGGTGTGTGTTGTGGATGGTTCCAGCGTGCTGTTGGGCCCAACCAGAACCCCCCGCAGCTGCGCACGGCCATGTGCTTCAAAGCTCTTCGCAGCGCCCCCTTTCTGAGGTCTTGGTGATGGCGTGGCCATGTGGTTTGGCATCCACCACCGACACTTGGGGCGCATTCCGTGTGGCATGTCCGCATGGGGTGGACTCGTTGACGCTGGTGGCAGAAGGTCACCGCACCACCACCGTCATGTTGCATGGCCGAGCGCATGTGGATGTGTGGTTGGAGCCTTTGGGCTTCAATCTGTCTCAAGCGACGGTGTCGGTCACCCGAAATCTGGAGCCAGAGGGCCAACCTTTGGCCACGCCTGATCTCATGCGGACTTTTGACGACACCCCCGGCTTGCAGAGCCTTGACCTCGGGGCCGGCATGGTTCAACCGGTGGTACGCGGGCTGTTCGGGTCCCGCGTGGTCGTGCTGGAAGATGGTGTCCCACAGCAAGGCGGACGCTGGGGAAGCGACCACGGCATCCTGGTGGCTCCCGAGCTCCAAGTCGCTTCTTATTGGGTGCCAGGTGGCGGTCAGGTTTGGATGGGTCCGGAAGCGGTGGCAGGAGGATTGCGGTTTCAATCTCCAAGCATCCTGAACACAGAGGGCGAACAAACATCTTGGGGTTCGCGAGCCCGTGTGGGCAACACCCAAGCTGCATTCCATGTCCTTCACACCCTGACCACGGACAAAGCTCATTGGCATGCCGGCATCTCCATGTCTTTATTTGGCGCCAGCCAAGTACCTCAACGGGAGTTCTCTTACTTGGACAGGACCTACACCTTGGAAACAGGCGAACTCCCCAACACATCTGGCCGGGCGGGCCACGCGGTGTTGGGGTTGGGGAGCTGGACCAAGACGGGGCGTCACATATCATGGTCCTTGAGGCTGTCGGACGTGCGTCAAGGGATGTTTCCTGGGATCGTGGGTCTTCCCATGCAAGGAGATTTGGCGCCCAACGACCGGACGTTCGAAGTCCGCTTGCCTAACCAACGCGCCTCGCGTCTCCAAACCGTCATGCAATGGTCTGCCCCTCATTCTAAGCAATCTCAAGGTTGGGTTTACAAGGTGTCAACATCTTGGAATCGAAGGCAGGAATTGGCCCCCCCGCATGCCCACGGCTGGGGGCCGTTGCCGTCTTCGGATTTGAGTTTGTCTCTGGAAGAAATTGCAGGATTCGCGGAGGCTAGGCACACCGGGGCCCACGGTTCCTTCGGGGTTCAAACGGAAATCCAACAAGTCGGCACCGCAGGCTGGGAGTTCTTGTTGCCTTCGCACCTGCGTGTTCGGGCTTCGGCCATGGGAGAGGCGAAGCTTGCGGGTTCCATGTTGTCCTGCCGTTTGGATGTGATTCAGGCAAGCCAAGTGGGGCACATGGAACCTTTGTTCAATGCCGCAGGCGATGTGGTGGGGGATGACGTGCGGGCCATGCCCTTTGACAAAACGCTGCCGGGAGGTATGGTGTCTTGGCAAAGCCCGCTCCGTTTCGAACGTCCTGCGTTGGATGGACTGGTGACGGTGGTGGCGTATGGGCGTGTGCCGAGCAGCCATGAGTGGGGCGCCAACGGCATCCACCACGGCTCGTTCCGATTTGAGCAAGGCAACCCCGATTTGTCCACGGAATGGGCTGTGGAGGGACGCGGTCAAGTGGGCACGTTGAACGACAATGGCCTCGGATGGCTCTGGCGTGCACAAGGGTTTGCCGCGCTTCATGCGGGGTTCATTTCTCTCACGCCGAGCCCACATTTCGCCCCGATTGCCCATGCGGGTCAGATCTATGAGTTCATGGCCAATGACGCGGTTCGGACAGGTGCCGAGTGGACCCTCAAACACCGATGGAAATCCCATGAATTGCATTGGTCAGGATCCGTGCTTGGACAATGGGAGTTGCAAACCGGACTGGGGCTGCCTTTCACAACACCTGCCCAATCTCGGCTGGAATGGACAGGACACCATGGAACACTGCTGGAATGGAGTGTGGGCTGCCGAACGCTCGCCCCAGCTGTTTTGACTGCTCGCAATGAGGCGCCCACCCCGGGCGCCGTCCTTGCAGATGTGGCGATTCGCCACGCCACCCCAAGAGGCGTTTGGGCACTCGAAATCCAAAACGCTTTCAACCAGTCGTGGCTTGACCACGTCAGCGCCTACCGAATCCTTGGGCTTGTCGCCCAGGGACGTTGGGTGCAATTGAGTTTCAACGCGACGTTGGAACACACCAATTAAAATCAATCAAACATTCATCAATATGAAAACGACCCTCATTCAATACTCGGCTGCCGTGATGGTGGCCATGGCTCTTGTGTCTTGCCAAGAAACAGACTCTGAAGTCCCCACAGTGTGCACCGGCTTGGGCGCACCCAACAGCGTCACTGCTGCAGAAATTGAAGCAGAAGCCGGCGAACACATCGATTTGGAAGACGTCTTTTGCGACAATGAAGCCTTAAGCGAAGTGCGTTGGGACATTCACAACGGCGAAGGCCATGCCCATGATGATGTGGCAGGCGGCGGAGCGGAGCACGGTTTGGTGTTGCACAGCGGCACGGAGTGGGCCGTTTTGGAAACCCAGGCCTTGTCTGGCACCCAGGCGGAAGTGGATTTGCACGTGGAGGTGCCCTTGACCGCGCGCGGTCTTTGGCACGTGATCGTCTCCTTGGTGGACGAAGCTGGAAATGCGACAATAATGGCCACCGATTTGCACGTGGAAAACGACCACCTTCCTGAGTTTACCATGACAGAAGTGGGGGGTGAGGATCCCTCGATGTGGCATGGCGAACCCACCTGGGCCTCGGGCGCGGATGTGGTTGTGACCGGCATTGTGGCCGACAGCGACGGCGTGGCTTCTGCCACATTGGAACTCATCTCCGAAGACACAGAAACAGTGGTGTGGGAAGCGGCCTTGGAGCCGGCAGGTGCGACGAGCTTTGACTTCTCGGAAACGGTGGCCGTGCCAACTGACGCAGGAGAACACCACTTCGAACTGAAGGCGGTGGATGCCAACGGCGTGGAGATGGAGACTGGATTCCACGTGGAGGTGGAGTGAAGTCGTCCCAAAAGTGCATCAAGAAAGGGAGGCCAACTGGCCTCCCTTTCTTCTTCTGACAAGATGTTCGCGGCGACTCAATCCATGCGAACGACCACTCTTTTGCTCACAGCTCCGAGGGAGTTCACATGCAGCAGCAGTTGGCCTGAGGTCGCTTGATGCTGAGCCAAAGGACGTCCTTGCAAGTCGTAGGTGCCGGTGGACCAAGCCGGGCTACCTGCCGACAGTTCATTCAGGTTGTTGGTTGCCTTTTCTCCCCAAACCAAGGTGCCAGGGGAGATGCCCACTTGCACCGACTCAACCAAATTTCCCAGGTCATCATGAATGTCGACGTGGCCTTCGGTGACGAAATCGGTGACTCCGCTGAATGTCATGTCGCTGGCCGGGTGAATGACCAGGCTGTAGGCGCTCGAAGCATCAGGGTTCAGAGTTTCTCCTGTACCAAGGCCGTTTGTGCCGTCGACAATGCGAAGGCCAGTCTCCTGGTCAATTTGGAGCGCCAAGCGGTTCGACGAGATCACTGCGGATGCGTTGCACCCTGCGGCCACCTCAGCGAGCACCTCGGTGGACACTTCGAGCGCTTCTCCTGTCACCACGCGGCTGATGGACGTGGAGCTCCAGTCTCCGTTGTTCACGGAAAGGACCGCACCTTCCATAGCGTGGAGAGCCACAGGGTTTCTGCCGGACTCACCCAAATCCACTTCGATGTATGTGCCTGAGGCAGGGTCGTAGGTACCCACAAGCCCCACTTCGCCCCCCCAGACCCATCCGTTGTTCACGCCAACCACCACACGGCCATTGTCTACACAAATGGCTTGACATGCGAATTCAGGGCCTGACTCGACGCTGAGTTCACCTTCCCAAGCCAGATCTTCAGCATTGAGCCATACCAGATGACTTTCGAGGTCAAGTGGCCCAAAGGTCAGCGGGTCTAGCCCACCGCGAGTGACGTACACCATGCCGTCCAACAAGGCCAATTCTTGCGCACCCAAGATGAACACTTCGTTCAAGACTTGCCCAGAGGTTAAGTCCACCTTCATCACGGTATTCTCAAGGCACACATAGCCATGCTGACCCTGCACTTCGAGGTCTGTCGCGAAGGCGATGGAGTCGAAAGATGCAATTTGGGAGTAGCTGTAAGTGGTGATGTCAATGACCCCGAGACTCGGTGCTTCAGCAATGACACCGTTGGTCCAATCGAAGCGGCCTTCATTGAGCACATAAAGTTGGGACTGGCCGAACACGCTGACAGACATGCATGCCAGAAGGAGAGAAAGGGCAGTTTTCATG
>DKNS01000189.1:6417-8237 GCA_002469765.1 Flavobacteriales bacterium UBA7382
TTTTTTTAAAGAGTTTGGCCTCGTTTATCCTTTTGTATTACAGGGTCCCAGGCCAGATGCAGAGTTCATCGGGTTGTTGTTGTATATTTAGTGTGTAACCTGGTATCAGTCTGGTGCGTATCCAAAGCAATTGATCAGGTTCCGAGCAACATCATGAAGATTCTTTTTCATATCCGATCACTTCAGGTTGCCTTCGTCATCGCGGGCTTGTTTTTGGCTCAAGGAATTCTCGTGGCTCAGGGGCATCCCTTGTCCTCAACTGGATATTCAGAGGAAGCAGAACTGGGCCATTGGCTCGAGGCTCGCCCTGTGGCTGTGCACGACGTTGGCGTGCTTGCCGGACAAACCACGTATCGGGTCTACATGCATTTCTTGCACGAAGACGATTACTTGCTGTCTTGCTCGGGAGACGAGGTAGATGTGTTTGAATTGGTGTCGACAAGTGGTGCTTGGTACAACGATCCGCTGAATGCATCTTGGAATGCATCTGGCGTCTACACGGCATTCTTTGGATCGTTTCCAGAAATCGCATTCGACAGTTTTTTGACCTCGGGTGCAGACAACGCATCCTCTTCTGATCAAGCACAACTGACGCTGACCAGCTCGGTGGACATCCAGTTGCAGTTCGCAGGCGCCTATGGAGACGGAAGTACGGTCTCCACGGCCACAGGCGCGCCATTCACTTGGCACAACCCACCGCCCATGCCTGGTCATGAGGGATTTGCAAACGAGGTGTTGGAAGTGCTTGTCGCGCAAATCACCACTTCCGGGACGCTTTCAGGTCAAATCCGGGTCCAGTACCTCTCCCATGGCGACCCCAATCAAGAGACCCGCGCGGTGTTCCCCATTTGCACTGGCAACGGGGAGTGTGGAGCTTGTACAGACGAGGCTGCGTTGAATTTTGAATCTCATCCTGAGGGCACCGTGTTCTACGACGACGGTTCCTGTGAATACCCTCAAGGGTGCACCGACACTGAAGCTTGTTCCTACGATGCAGATGCGGTGGTTGACGACGGCAGTTGTTTGTACACCGACGGTTGCGGGGTGTGCGGAGGCACCGGGGTTGACCAAGACGGCGACGGCCTGTGTGACGATGTGGATCCATGTGTGGGGGAGTACGACGAATGCGGGGTTTGCAACGGCCCAGGAATCCTGGAAGGCAAATGTGATTGCGACGGAAATGTCTTGGATGCCCTTGGTGAATGTGGCGGGATTTGCGCTTCGGACGAAGACGGCGACGGCGTGTGCGACGATGTGGACGAATGCGTTGGCGCTTTGGACGCGTGCGGCGTGTGCAACGGCCCAGGTGCGATCTACGAATGTGGCTGCGCACCCATTTTGGAAGGAGAATGCGATTGCGAAGGCAACCAATTGGATGCGGTGGGGGAATGTGGAGGCGACTGCATGGCCGACACCGATGGAGACGGGGTGTGTGATGTGGATGAGGTGGTGGGATGTTTGGCGCCTTTGGCTTGCAACTTCAATGCCTTCGCCACAGACAGCGACCCTGATTTGTGCGTGTACCCATTCACCCCCTGTGAGACGTGCTCTGGCGTCGCCGACGGGAGTGGGGTGGTGTTGGCGAACGACGACGATTTGGACGGCGTGTGCAACGCCGACGAAGTGGAAGGATGTCAAGACCCAGCGGCATGCAACTACCACGGCTTGGCCACAGATCCGTTTCCATGTGAATACGCCGCGGGGTGTGACCTCTGCTCAGGAGGGACGTTGGGCACAGGATTCGTGATTGACTTGGATGAAGACGACGACGGCATTTGCAACGACGAGGACACCTGCCTTGGTGTCATCGACGAGTGCGG
>DKNS01000189.1:8631-19514 GCA_002469765.1 Flavobacteriales bacterium UBA7382
ATGGGAACCAGCTTGACGCTGTTGGAGTTTGCGGTGGAACCTGCGACCAGGACGAGAACGAAGACGGCATCTGCGACTACTTGCAAGTGGAGGGATGCACCAACCCAGCGGCCTGCAACTTCCTGCCGGAAGCATACATCGACGACGGCTCGTGCTTTTACACGATGCTGGGATACGATTGCAACGGGGAATGCCTTGAGGACGAGGACGGCGATGGGGTGTGCGATCCATTTGAGATCTTGGGCTGCACAGAATTGGGCAACCCGATGTACAACCCCTATGCCACAGAGCTCGATGGGTCGTGCATCCAGGGAGGGTGCATGGTGCCCATCGCCTGCAACTACGACCCCACTTTGGATTACGCCATCATTGAGATGTGTGATTTTGAATCGTGTGCGGGGTGTTCCATCCCTTTCGCTTGCAACTTTGACCCTACGTTGCAATACGTGGTGCTCGAACTGTGCGATTTCACCAGCTGTGGAGGATGCCTGGATCTGTTTGCGTGCAACTACGACCCCACAGCCCAAATCTCAGCCCCTACTTTGTGCATCTTTGAGCAAGACGCCCTGGGTGAATGTGGGGGAGATTGTTTGGAAGATGTCGACGGCGATGGCGTATGCGACGTGTACACCCCGTGTTCAAATGCGGATGCATTGGGGGTGTGCGGAGGAAGTTGCGAAAGTGACGTCAATCTGAACGGAGTGTGCGATGGAGATGAACAGCTGGGGTGCACCTACGTTGAAGCCTTGAACTACGACGACGATGCCACGCTCGATGACGGGACTTGCACGTTCTCGGACACGAGTTCGTTGTCTGTTGATCAGCCCTGCGAAGGCGACGTGACAGGAGATGGATTTGTCAACGTCAGCGACATCCTGTTGACCTTGTCCAGGTTCAATACACTGTGTGAATGATTCAACCTGTGTTGCAAGGGCTAGGGACTGTTTGCCTCTTTCTGATGTCTTTCTCGCTGTGCGCTCAAACTTGGAGAGGTGTGGACGCCTCGTTCCTCCCTGAGATGATCCACCACGGTGTCGAGTACGGCACTGCAGCCGGCGTTTCAATTGAAGAGCCTCGTGCCTGGATGCGTGACCAAGGTGTGGATTTGGTGCGTTTGCGCATTTGGCATAACCCCGAAGAGGGATTGCACAGTTCATGGCTCGAGGTTGTGGATGAAGCCGAGACCTGGCACAACTTGGGTGTGGATGTTATGCTCGATTTTCACTTCAGCGACACGTGGGCCGACCCAGGTAACCAAGCCATTCCAGATGCCTGGGAGGGCATGTCCTTTGAAGCTGTGAAAGAGTCCATGGTGTGCCACGTGCGTTGCGCCTTGGAAGTGTTGGAAGCCCGTGGGGCGACCCCCGCCATGGTCCAACTTGGCAATGAAATCAACCCCGGCATGATGTGGCCCTACGGGGCGATCGACAGTGGATTCGGGCCGCTCGCGGTGTTGTTGCAAGCTGGTGCAGATGTGGTTCATGAGGTCTTCCCAGAATGCAAGGTGGTGGTTCATGTGGCCGATTTGGAGGCGGCTCCTTGGTTTTTTGACAACTTGGCTTCAGCGGGTTTTGTGCCTGATCTGTTGGCCGTTAGCCAATACAGCAAATGGCACCTTCAAGATTTGACGGCCGTGGCTGACCATGTGTCGGCGCTTTCTGCGTTGATGAACCGCCCTGTGTTCCTCGCCGAGACGGCCTACGCCTGGACGTCTGATTGGGCCGACTGGACAGACAACCTTTGGTGGACGGGGGACGAAACCCAAGGGTACGCCTTCAGTCCTGAAGGGCAGCGTGATTACTTGGCTGCGATGGATGCGGCCCTGGCCGCACTGGGAACTGAGGTTTGCGCAGGATGGTGCTATTGGGCGCCTGACTGGGTGGCTTCTCAAGGCGAGACGTCAACGGCGGGCAGCCCATGGGAAAACGCAGCATTGTTCGATTTTGAATGGCGAGCACTGCCTGCGTGGGACGTGTTCAACACCGACTGACCATGGATGCTTCGAAGCGTCCGGTTGGAGGAGAAGCGCTTTGGATGTGGGTTGCAGAAGGAACCTTCGGGTTGGCGGTGTTGATGTCAGGGATAGGGTTGTTCGGAAGCTCCGTCCGCCATCTTGTTCACATGGAACGGAGGAGAGAAAGGTCCCGGCAGTGAGGCTGTTGTGGTCGACCTTTGTCTTTTGAATAGGCCTGCATTGAACACATTTGACACCCTCGGGCTTTCTGCCCCGCTCTTGAAGTCCATCACCGAGATGGGGTTCGAGACGCCCACCGACATTCAGGCTCAGGCCATTCCCCTCTTGCTGGAAGGGGACCGAGATTTCATCGGCCTGGCCCAAACAGGCACAGGAAAGACCGCGGCTTTTGGACTGCCGCTTCTCGATCACCTCGACCCTGATTGGGACCACGTGCAAGCCTTGGTGCTCGCGCCCACACGTGAATTGGGGCAGCAAATTGCTGAGCAGCTGGAAAAGTTTGCCAAGCACAAGAAGGGCATTCGCACGGTGGCCGTTTACGGTGGGGCCAACATTTCCACGCAGATCGGTCAATTGAAGTCGCCACGCCACGTGGTGATCGCCACGCCTGGTCGATTGATCGACCTCGTCAAGCGCAAGGCGGTGAAATTGGACCGCATTCGCCATTTGGTCTTGGACGAGGCGGACGAGATGCTCAACATGGGCTTTAAGGAAGAGCTCGACACCATTCTGTCGTTCACGCCAGAAGACAAGTGCACTTGGTTGTTTTCGGCGACCATGCCCCGTGAAATTCGGCGCATGGTGGGCCAATACATGACCGACGCCTTGGAGGTGAAGGTGAATCAATCGGCGACCGTGAACCAAAACATCGACCACCAATTTGCATTGGTGCGTCATTCAGACAAATCCGAGGCCATCGCGCGCTTTTTGGACTTGGACCCTGACTTGTATGGGGTGGTGTTTTGCAGGACCCGTCGCGACACACAGGCTCTGGCCGAGGACTTGCTGAAGCGCGGTTACCGTGCCGACGCACTCCATGGCGAAATGTCCCAGGTCCAGCGAGACCGGGTGATGCTTCGCTTCAAGCAAAAGCATCTCCAAGTTTTGGTGGCCACGGATGTGGCCGCCCGGGGCATCGATGTGGACAACCTCACCCACGTTTTTCACCACTCTCTTCCAGGAGAAACCGCGTATTACACCCACCGTTCAGGACGCACTGCTCGAGCTGGAAAGAAGGGGATTTCAATGGCCTTGATGGGGGTGAAGGAACGTGGTCACCTCAACCGACTGTCGCGGACCTTGGACATTGAGTTCACCCAGGCCATGGTGCCCAATCCGAATGAAATCGTCCACGCCAGGCTCACCACGTGGGGGAAGGGCATTCTGGACCTTCCCGTTGGGCGAGGCATTCCCGATGAGATCTGGGATCAGATGTCGTTGTTGTTTGGCGACCTCTCCAAGGAGGATTTGCTCCGCCAGGTGGTGTTGACGGAATTGCGCAAGTTGGACACAGGCACGAAGGCAGACCTCAACCAGTCTGCGCATGACAAGCCCAGACGCGACTGGGGGGATCAAGAGGGACGCGGCAAGCGCCCCTTCCGCAAAAAGCCGTTCAAAAAGCCTTACAAAGGCAAGGGGTATCACAGCGCGGGGTCATCCACCCCACAGTGGGAAGACTCCAAGCCTGGCAAACCCATGGGGGCAGGCAAAGCCAAAAAGAAGTTCAACAAAAAAGAAGGATTCAAACCAGGTGGTGAGGCCCCTTGGCAAGGCAAGTCGTCTGGGCGTCCGGGGTTTGGGGTGAAGGGCAAGAAGAAGTACTGATCCTAAGGAGGCCCCTCAAGACCTGTGGGATTTTTGGGGTGTGAATGCTAATTTGGACTCATGCTCTCCAAAAAAGCGCAATATGCCTTTCGGGCACTGGCCGTCATGGTCGAGAAGTCGTCCGACCGGTTCCGTGGACACGAGGGAGGCGCTTTGCCTTCGGAGACCAGGCCCATTTCCATCCGCGACATTGTGGAGACCCAGCCGATGAGCGTGAAATTTCTGGAATCCATTTTCTTGGAGCTGAGGAAGGCTGGGGTGCTGGACTCAAAAAAGGGCAAGGGTGGGGGCTATTTCTTGCGTCGCCACCCTGAGGACATTCCATTGGCCCAGGTCATTCGCATCCTAGACGGCCCCATCGCCCAGTTGCCTTGCGTCAGCCTCAACTTTTACCAAAAATGCGAGGGATGCAACGAGCAACAATGTGGCTTGCACCACATCATGGCCGAGGTGAGGGACGCCAACTTGGCGGTGCTCGAAAAGCGGACGCTGTGGGATTTGATGAGCAAACAAGAATAATCCCACAGGCTTTGTAGGTTTCAGTGGTGGCCTCTACTTTCGCGGCCATGTTCAACGCGCTTCCTTCGGTGGGCACAGACCCGGCTGTGGGGTTGAGAGCCTTGTGTGACCAACATCCTGGCAAAGTGGTGTTCACCACGTCCATGGGGTTGGAAGACCAGGCCCTGACAGATGTGATTGCCCGTCACGAATTGCCCGTGCGCGTGGTCACCCTGGACACAGGGCGCTTGTTTCAAGAGACCTACGACTTGATGGACCGCACGCGGTCGATGTACCCTGCTTTGGAATTCGAGACGTACTTCCCGGCGGCCGAGTCCTTGGAGGCCTTCGTGAACACCCAAGGCATGTCCAGCATCTTCAAGTCGGTCGAGTCGCGGAAGGCCTGCTGTGGCATTCGAAAAATTGATCCGTTGCACCGCGCTTTGGAAGGAGCAGAGGTGTGGGTGACCGGGCTGCGAAGCGAGCAAAGCGACAACAGGGCAGGGCTGTCGCGTTTGGAACGAGATGCCATGACAGGCAGGTTGAAGTACAACCCCCTTCTGGATTGGTCAGACGGCGACCTTGACACATACGTCAATTCCCACAGCGTTCCCACCAACCCCTTGCACAGAAAGGGCTACCCCTCTATTGGGTGTGCCCCCTGCACCAGGGCGGTGATGGATGGCGAGCACCCTCGCGCCGGAAGGTGGTGGTGGGAGCAATCGTCCAAAGAGTGCGGTTTGCACAAAGGGTGATTCCAAGAATGCGCCATCTTTGAACCATGGCTACGGGTTTTTTTGCACTTCTGGACGACATCGCCATGCTCATGGACGATGTGGCTGTGGCCAGCAAGACGGCCATGGCAGAGACGGCAGGCATTTTGGGTGACGATTTGGCGGTCAATGCCGAGCAAGCTGTGGGCTTCGAGTCCTCTCGGGAGTTGCCAGTGCTCTGGTCCATTGGGAAAGGGTCCATGTTGAACAAAGCCATCATTGTCCCGCTCGCTTTCCTGTTCCATAGCCTGATCCCTTCTGCCTTGGATGTGGTGCTTCTCTGTGGCGCGGGTTTCTTGGCTTACGAAGGTGCGGAGAAAGTGTGGCACAAGATTCATTCGGGGAGAGCCTCCTCGCATGCCGAGAAGTCCAAGTTGTCTGAAGCCCAAAAAATCAGATCCGCGTTGCTTGTGGATGTGGTGCTGTCCGTCGAAATCGTGCTGTTGGCCCTGGCTTCTGTCGCAGACGAGCCGATTGCGGTGCAGGTTCCGGTTGTGGTGCTGCTGGCGTTGCTGGCCACAGTGGGGGTGTACGGTTTGGTGGCAGTTATTGTGAGGATGGACGACATGGGCTTGGCCCTCATGAAGCGTCCACAGCGCTTGTGGCATGCCCTTGGACGGGGGATGGTGGCGGCGTTGCCATGGCTCATCAAGGCCATTGGCGTTCTTGGCACGGTGGCGCTTCTGCTTGTGGCTGGAGACATGATTATCCACCACGTGCAAATGGTGCATCACTTGGTGGAAGCATGGCCAGGCCCCGTGGCGGCAACGGCCGTGGCCCTGGCCGTGGGTGGGGCTGAAGTGGCCCTCGTGGAACTGGTCAGGCGATTCAGATGACCGCGTGCCACCCACTGCATGTCAACATGTTTCAAGCGGGGATTGGGTGGTGTCCACAAACTCCAATGACAGCATGTTTGGCAGGATGGACGTGCGTTTTCTGGATTTGCCTTTGCTCATGCCGGCGGGGGCAATGGCAATGGAATGCACAGAAGACGTCAAGCGTGGTTCCCAGGAAGTGTTGACGCCCGAGTTAGATGGGTTCATGTGCCCCGCTGTACTTTCGAAGCCATGAAGTTCAAACCCTTTTTCTCCGTGGTCGCAGCAGTCGCGCTGTTGGCGTCTTGCGGAGCCGATTCAACTCAAAACATGACCTATCCAGAAACGCGAACTGTCGACGTGGTGGACACCTTGTGGGGCACCGCAGTCGCTGACCCGTACCGTTGGTTGGAAGACGACCGCGATCCTGAAGTGATGGCGTGGGTCGCGAACCAGGCAGAGACTGCGACGTCATTCTTGCACAGCCTCCCCGGCCGTGACGAGTTGCGCCAACGCTGCGAGGAGCTGTTCAACCACCCACGCGTCGGGATCCCTCGCCGCATCGGAGAGAAGGTCTTTTTGACCCGGAACAACGGGTTGCAGAACCAGAGTGTGATTTTCGTCCAAGACCAAGATGGCGCTGAAGAGCGCGTGTTTTTGGACCCCAACATGTTGAGCAAGGATGGCACGGTGACGGCAAGTTTGTCTGGGGCATCGCCCGACGGCCGGTACGTCGTGGAGGTCCGCAACGCGGCAGGATCCGATTGGCAAGAAATGCGCGTGCTGGATTTGACCACGGGCGAATCGACCGACGAAGTGCTGGAATGGGTGAAATTCTCCGGTGCTTCCTGGGTGCAAGATGGCTTCTACTACAGCCGCTACCCGGCTCCTGAAGGCAGCGCGTTCAGTGCGGAAAACACCTTTCACAGCGTGTACTTCCACAAGGTTGGCACACCCCAAGAACAAGACCAATTGGTCTTCCGAAACGACAACGAGCCCAACCGTTACCATTTCGCAGGTGCCACGGAGGACGGACGGTACGTCGTGCTCAACACCAGCACAGGAACCGATGGAAACGCCCTCCATGTCATGGACCGGGAGGCGGACAATCCCGTCTGGTCGCCCCTGGTGGTAGGCTTCAAGAATCACTCCTCGTTGGTGGAGCATGTCGAGGGCAAGTTGTACGTCCTGACAGACATTGGGGCGCCACGGTATCGCTTGGTGGCCGCCGATCCCGCCTCGCCGTCGGACCAATCCCTGTGGCGCGACATCCTTCCAGAATCCGGCGACTTGTTGGAGTCTGTGAGTGTGGTGGGCGGCCAGCTTTGGGCCACTTACTTGCACAATGCCTCACACCGGGTGTTGCGTTGCGACCTGGACGGATCCAACCCCCGCGAGGTAGCGTTGCCTTCGGACGTGGGGTCCGTGGGCGGCTTTGGCGGCAAAATGGACGCCAAGGACTTGCACTACGCCTTCACGTCGTTCACCCAGCCCACCTCCATTTACAAGTTGGACATCGCGTCGGGCACGTCCACGTTGTGGAGCCAGCCCGAGGTGGCCTTCGATCCTTCTGCGTTTGAGGCCAAGCAAATCTGGTTCTCCTCCAAGGACGGCACCCAAGTGCCCATGTTCGTGGTGCACCAGAAAGGGCTCGAGTTGGACGGGACCAACCCCACCTTGCTGTACGCATATGGTGGATTCAACATCAGCTTGACCCCGAGCTTCAGCGCCAGCAACATCGCGTTCTTGGAGCGCGGTGGGGTATACGCCATGGCCAACCTTCGCGGAGGCGGAGAATTTGGCGAAGCGTGGCACAAGGCCGGCATGCTGTTGGACAAGCAGAACGTGTTCGACGATTTCTTTGCCGCCGGCGACCACTTGGTGACTGAGGGCTACACGTCGCACGACAAGCTGGGTGTCGCAGGCGGTTCCAACGGTGGGTTGCTTGTGGGTGCCATCATGACCCAGCGTCCGGACTTCGCTCGCGTGGCCCTGCCTGCGGTGGGGGTCATGGACATGTTGCGTTACCACAAGTTCACCATTGGGTGGGGCTGGATCCCAGAATACGGGTGTGCAGACAGCACACGGGCGGACTTCGAGAATTTGCTCGGCTATTCGCCAGTGCACAATTTGAACGAGGGTGTGACGTATCCGAGCACCATGGTCACCACAGCCGACCACGACGACCGCGTGGTCCCGGCTCACAGTTTTAAATTTGCCGCCCGCCTGCAAGCGGCGCATGCGGGCGATCGCCCCATCATTTTGCGGGTGGAGACCAACGCCGGACATGGAGCCGGCAAGCCGATTGGAAAAATCTTGGACGAGCAAGCGGACAAGTGGGCGTTTGTGTTGAATGAATTGAGCGCCTTGAGGCCATGAAGTATGCCGTACTTCAAGCGATAGAGACGTCAGAGTAACCCAAATTCCACAGGGGATCTAGGAAATGATTGACCTTCACGGAGTCAATTCACCGCTACTGGATTCAAGAGGCATTGCAAGGAAAGAGGTGTATCCAGAATTGACCTGGGCCATGGTTGGTTTGCAGTCGTTTGAGTGCAAAACAATCAGGCTTTTCTCGATTCACGTTTAGAGGGTCACTCAGAGGTGGTGAGGTTGGCGATCACCTCGATCATCCGGCCAAATTCCTCTTCATCAAACAGCCTGGTCAGCATCGCGATGTGGCCTTCTTGGTCGACCACCACGTTTCGAGTGACGCCGGTCTTGCGGCCGGCGATGCTGTAGAAGACCTCGCCGCCAGCATCTGGACACATTGGGTAGGTGACGTTCATTTTGGCAGCAAAGTCCTTCACTTTCTCAGCGGGTTCGTCAAGGTCAACGCCAAGCAGGGTGAAGCCTGTGGGCCTGCTTCTAAATGCCTGCCACACTTCCGATTCAAGGTGGGGCATTTCCGCACGGCACACGCTGCACCACGACGCGGTGAACTGAAGCACGTAGACTGTGCCGAGCAGCGAGGTGCGGCTGTGGATCTTGCCGGTCAAGTCGGTCAATTCAAAGTCGGGCACGTCTTCGCCCACAGCCACGATGAATCCACGGGCATCAGGTGCCGCGGTCTGGGCCAAGGCGAAAGCAGAAAAAAAGCTCGTGCATGCGGCAACAACAAGATGGAGGTGGAGTTTCATGGCATCAAGTTCTGGAAATCGAACCAAATCGCACAGCGGGATGTTCGCCCAGTTGCATCTCCAAGACTTACATTGAACCATGAAGTCGTTTTTCACTTGGGCCATTGTGGGTCTCGCAGCGGTTTTCCCTGCAACCTCTTGGGGACAATCTGTCACGTTCCACGCGGACATCGCCCCCATCATTTACAACGAGTGCACCCAATGCCATCGGGTGGGGGAAATCGGCCCCATGCCGTTCACCACGTATGCCGAAGTCGCAGCCTACGGCAACTTCATCGAGTACGTCACCCAAACGGGCTACATGCCGCCCTGGACGCCGGACCACAACTACAGTTCGCTGCGGGGCGAGCGGTTTTTGACCCAAGCCCAAAAGGACCTCATCAGCGCTTGGGTGGCGGACGGCATGCCGGAAGGCAATTCTGCAGACAACCCGGGGTTGCCTTCGTACCCCGACGACAGCCAAATTGGCGAGCCAGACTTGGTGCTGGGCATGCCGGAGCCCTTTGTGCATGAAGGCAACATGTTGGACCAATACCAAGTGTTTGTGATTCCCACTGGGGTGACTGAGGCCAAGGAGGTGAAGGCGGTGGAAATCCGGCCTGGCAACAACGCGGTCGACCACCACGCTCTGGTCGCGTACACCAACGTCCCGTATGTCATTGCTCAGGCCCAAGCCTTGGACGCCGCCGACCCCAACCCGGGGTACGAGAGCTTTGGCGATTATGGTGTCGATGTAGAGCAATACTTGTTTGGCGGTTGGGTGCCTGGCACGCCTCCGATCGAATTTCCCCCGACCATTGGCCATGTGATGGAGCCTGGAAGCCACCTGCTGTTGCAGATGCATTATGGACCTTCGCCCATTGAAGAAGTGGACCAAACCGAGATCAACATTTTCTTCCACGACGCACCCATCCAGCGGGAGGTCGTCACGGTGATTGCAGGCCCGGAAACTTTGGGAGAACCCTTTGTCATTCCACCCAACGAAGTCACCACGTTCCATTCCACTGTTCCTGTCGACGACGACATCAGCTTGGTGTCCATCACGCCCCATTGCCATTTGATCGGCAAGTCGTGGGAAGTGTTTGCCCGCAGTGCCAATGGGCAAGACACCATTCCGTTGATCTCCATCCCAGAGTGGGATTTCAATTGGCATGGCATCTTCACCTTCCCTGAATTGGTGCACATCCCGGCAGGATATGTGGTTGAGTCGTTCTGCGCTTACGACAACACTGCTGACAACCCCTTCAACCCCCATAATCCACCCCAGTGGATGTCCTGGGGAGACTTCACAACTGAGGAAATGTTCGTGCTGTTCCTTCAAGGCGTGCCCTACGAGGAGGGGGACGAGGACATCTCCTTGTCTGTGCCTGACCGAAACACGGTTTTGCACTACAGCCAGGACAACTTGTTCCCGGCGTGGCCCAACCCTGCCCGCGCCGACGAAGTCCGTGTGGGCTTTCACTTGAACCAACCAGCGAAGGCGTCACTCGTGTTGCGAGACATGCAGGGACGTGTTGTGAAAACCTGGATGGATGGGAAGAATCTCCCGGCAGGTCACCACTTGGAAGTTTTTGACGTGTCGGCCCTCCCAGCAGGCCAATACCTCTATACCCTGACCACCTCCACGGGCGCGGTACGCAGCGCCCATCTGCAAGTGCTGCCTCAGTGAGTCCGGTGTGGAAAGTGGTGGTGTTTTTGGCGCCACTCTGTCCCATCTGCCAGGACTACACCTACTTCCTTAACGCACTCCATGACCAATGGACGGCGACAGATGTCCCCGTCGAGATGGTGGGGGTCTTTCCTGAGGGCAGCGCCTCATTGGAGGACATCGAGGATTTTGCGGACACCTACAGGGTGG
>DKNS01000189.1:19859-20131 GCA_002469765.1 Flavobacteriales bacterium UBA7382
CTGGCCTTTGCAGCTGGACAAAGAAGGGTTTGTGGACTCCCTCGATGCCCGATGGACCCCAGAAGTTTTCGTCCTCGACTCCCTCGGCAAGGTCCATTACCGCGGCCGGATCAACGACCTCTATGTGTCGCTGGGAAAGCACCGCCCCAAGCCCAAAAGGCACGACCTCCGTGATGCCATGGCCGCCTTGCTGGCAGGACAACCTCCCCGAGATCCAGTGACCCAGGCCATTGGTTGTCCCATCGAATGAAGGGCAACAAAAAAAGGCGCCC
>DKNS01000151.1:0-422 GCA_002469765.1 Flavobacteriales bacterium UBA7382
TGGGCAGTGCCCCCAATGGAAGGGTTGGGGAACAGGGTCAGCGTTTCTTGATTCAGGTCAAGCCCGTTCACACCTGCCACAGTGCCCTGATCTCCGTCGAGGACGTTGATGGAGAAGCCATCTTGGATGCCTCCAAGCCACCCCAACGAGTCCAAGCTCAAGGTGAAGCAGTAGGTGTCTGAGCAATCCTCCTCCTCGTTGCCCACAGTCAGACACAATTCGTAAGGTCCGTTGGTGTCGTACTCCCATGTTGGGAAAGGATCAGTGCTGGAGCCCTCGTCTCCAAAACTCCAGAACACGTCGTTGTCTTCGTTAAATCCGAACACGAAGACAAACAGCTCGTTGGCGATGGCGTTGCTGTCGGCATCAAACGCCTGCACCACCACGAAGTCGGCTTCACAGTCGCCTTCGTCTTCGTCCTC
>DKNS01000151.1:786-990 GCA_002469765.1 Flavobacteriales bacterium UBA7382
TCGTCCTCCCCCTCGTTCCAGGGGCCATCGACGAATTCGAGCCATTCAGCAAGCTCTTCACAAGCGGCTTCGTCGCCGTCCAAGCAGGCGTTCAAGCTTTCAAGAAGGCCGCAGTACATCCAGGAGTCGTTGCCCATGGCGTCGCCGCAGAGGCTGTCGAGGTACGCGGTCAGTTCGTCCAAATCAAGGTCCTCAAACTCGTCG
>DKNS01000151.1:1329-8829 GCA_002469765.1 Flavobacteriales bacterium UBA7382
CTCGTCGTCTTCCTCTTCCTCGCAATAGGGGAGCTCGATGTCAGCTTCAAGAATGAAGACACCCGCGGTGTCGATGTCGTTGGACAACATCATGAAGGCTTCTTCTTCAATGAAGTTGCCAGCACAGTCCGTCGTAGACGCCGTGACCACTCCTTGCATGGTTCCATCGGGCAGGGCGATGGTCAAGGTGACTTCGTCGTCGCCCACCAAGGTGACGGTCATGGGTGTGTCGCTCAGTGCTGGCTCGGTGGCAATGTCCACAAGGACAACTGCTTCGTCTCCTGCGCCATCTGCGCTGAGCTCGAGAAAGAGGACATTTTGTTGCCCCAAGGCCATCGCCGAGAGCGCAAACAAGCAAAGGGAGAAAAGGGATTTCATGTTGCGGGATTTTCAGGAACAACCCGAAAATACGCGAAGTGGTTGCATCCCGCGTGCGACCCAGGTCACATGACCTGGGCGGCGGCGAAGGAGGACGCGATGAGTTGGGCGTACTTGTGGTGGTACTGAACCATGGCCCATTGTCGAAGGGTTTCGGCGTCTTCCCTGGAGAGCCACTTGAAGCTCTTCTTCAACTCTTTGGCGAAGAGTCGTCGGTCGAAGCTGACGCGGGTCAGCACAGTTTTGCAAAAGTCCAACATGTCATTGATGTGGTGGTGATGGGCAAATGTGGGCTGAGCGGGCTGAAGGACGGGTCACGTTCATGTCAAGAAATCCAAAATGCGGCGTCAAGTCAGTGGGTTGGGGCGTGACGTACCTTTGCCACGGAATGGAACGCAGGCACAACAAAGAAGACCACAGGGTGCTGAGAGCCCGAATGGCGGAAGACAACGCGTCTCGCACCACCCTTAGCTTTTACAAGTACGTACACTTGGAAAACCCAACCCTGACAAGGAACGAATTGTACGCGGCGTGGGAACAGTTGGGGGTGTTGGGCAGAACCTATGTGGCAAGCGAAGGGATCAACGCTCAGATTTCCGTGCCGACGGACCGTTTCGATGCGTTGAAGGCCCACCTGGACAGCCTGGGTTGGCTGCCCAACCTGAGGTTGAATGTGGCGGTGGAGCAGGGCAAGAGTTTTTTCAAGCTGATCGTTCGGGTGAAGGAGAAAATTGTGGCCGACGGATTGAGCGACGACATGTTCGACGTGACCGATTGCGGAGAGCACCTCAAGGCGGATCAATTCAACGCCTTGACCGACCGAGAGGACACGGTCCTTATCGACATGCGCAATGCCTACGAGAGCGAGGTGGGACATTTCGAAGGCGCCATTTGTCCTGACGTGAACACCTTCAGGGAGGAAATCGCCTTGGTGGAGGACATGTTGCAGGAGAAGAAAGACGCCAACATCGTGATGTACTGCACGGGCGGCATTCGGTGTGAGAAGGCCAGCGCTTACCTCAAGCACAAGGGATTTCCCAACGTTCACCAGCTGGAGGGAGGCATCATCGAATACACCCGGCAAGCCAAAGAATCCGGAATTCGCAACAAGTTCGTGGGCAAGAACTTCGTCTTTGACGAACGCTTGGCCGAGCGCATTACCAATGACGTAATCGCGCAATGTCACACCTGCGGGACGTCTTGCGACGAGCACGTCAACTGCGCCAATCCCATGTGCAACGTCTTGATGATTCAGTGCCAATCGTGTGGGGACGCCCTCAAGCAAACGTGCAGTGAGGCGTGCAAGGCGTTCATTGGATTGCCCGAGGAAGAACAAAAAGCCAAGCGCAAAGGCGCCAAAGCCCGCGGAGGGTTCATGACCACGGGCAAAAGCCTGCGCCCCTCCGCCGCGCCTACGTCAAGAACTCGGCAGTGACCTCGTAAAACTCGTCTGGCGATTGGGCGTGCAGCCAGTGGCCCACGCCTTCGATGATGTGGTCGTCCATGTGCACGAAGTGGTCTGCCATATGGTCCAGGTCGTCGTCCGACACGTAAGGGCTTTCGCCGCCTCGGATGAACAAGGTGGGCAGCGTGTTTATGCTCAAGTTCACCTCGTCGACAACATTTTCCAGTGCATCTCGCAGCACGGGCACATTGAAGCGCCACGCAAACCCACCTTCTTTGTGGCGATGCAATCCCTTCATCAAAAAGGGCACAAGCACAGGGTCCTGGCCCAAGGCATGGATCAATTGCGCTTGAACCTCATCGCGCGAGGTGGCCGTGCCGGGGTGGGTGCCCATCAGCGCGTCAAAGATGGGTCCGTGGTGTGGTGTGTACGCCCGGGAAGCGATGTCTGCCACGACCATACGCTCCATACGATCGGGATGATGTTGGGACAGCATCAGCACGGTTTTTCCGCCCATGCTGTGTCCCACAAACGAGGCTTTGTCAATTCCTTGGGCATCCATGAACCGGACAACGTCCTCGGCCATCTCTGGGTAGGAGTGGCTCGGCGCATGCGGACTGCGGCCATGGTTTCGTGCATCGAGCATCCACACTTGATGGTGGGTGGCGTAGCGTTTGCCGAGGGTTTGCCAATTGTCGCTGCTCCCCAGCAACCCGTGGAGAATGATGAGGTGCGGAGCGCCCCCTTGATGGCAGGACAAATGCCTGGCGTGAAGCGTCAGCCTAGACATGCGCGGTATTGCGCCACGGCATTGGACAGGCCTAGGTACAAGGCGTCGGCGATCAAGGCGTGGCCAATGCTGACCTCATCCAGGTGGGGCACTTCGTGACCGAAGTCCGCGAGGTTGTCCAGATTCAAGTCATGACCAGCGTTGACACCCAGCCCCGCTTGGTGGGCCCAACGTGCCGCCTCGGCAAAGGGAGCTGCAGCTTTGGCGCCTACGTCGCGGTGTTGCACAGCGTAAGACTCGGTGTACAACTCAATGCGGTCGGCGCCCACGGCGGCAGCGGCTTCGATTTGGGCCTGGTTCGTCTCGATGAACAGGCTGGTTCGAATGCCTCGGCCCTTGAACGTGGCCAGGACGTCTCGCAGCTTACTTGCATGATCCGTCACCTGCCAACCGGCGTTGCTGGTCAACACGTCTGGTGCGTCGGGAACCAGAGTGACTTGGGCGGGTTGGACCTCACACACGAGGGCCACGAAATCGTCGGACGGGTACCCTTCGATGTTGAATTCGGTGTGCACCGCAGGTTTCAGGGCACGAACGTCGGCGTAGGTGATGTGCCTGCCGTCGGGACGGGGATGCACTGTGATGCCTTGGGCCCCAAACTGCTGGATGCGCACGGCGGCGGCCACCACATTTGGTTGGGTTCCACCCCGTGCGTTGCGCAGGGTGGCAATCTTGTTTACGTTGACGCTGAGCCTTGTCATCCTTACCTTTGGTATGCTCCGCGAAAGTACGCCATGCGCGCCCAGAGAATCCTCACGATGGACCTGCCGGTCCTTGCACTGACCGACCCGGTGTCCCGGGCTTTGACGGTCATGGACGAATGCAAAGTCATGCATTTGCCCGTGGTGGAAGAGGATGTGTTCAAAGGAACCGTGTCGGAGGCAGAGCTCTTGGAAATGGACGACATGGCGTTGATCGCCGAGGCCCGTCTGGACCAGGATTCCATCGGCATGGACTTGCACTTGTACGACGTGGTGGCCCGCATGGGCTGGTCTGATGTGGACGTGTTGCCCGTGGTGCATCGCGGGTTGTACCGCGGTGCGGTGGACCGGTCGTCTGTCATGCGGTTTTTGGCCAAACGCGCCGGCTGGGGTTTCCCCGGGAGCACCATTGTCTTGGAGGTCTTGCCCAAGGATTTGAGCCCGGCAGAATTGGTGCGCTTGGTGGAGGCAGACGGCGCTCAGGTGACAAGTTTCAACGTCGCCGCGGTGGAAGACAGCGAACGAATGGAGGTCACCTTCAAGGTGAACACGGAGGAGATCGAGTCGCTGCTGGCCATGCTTCAGCGGCACGAGTACACGGTCCAAAGCTTCCACAACGCCCCCGAGGTGGAAGATGAAATGCGGGCGCGTTTCGACGCGTTCATGCGCTACCTCGAACCCTGAACCCACAAGCCATGCGGATTGCCATATTTGGAAAAGCGGTGTCGCCCAGCGACGCTGAAGCGCTGAGGGAAGCGTTTCAACGTGTTCTTCACCTGGATGCGTCGCCGTGGATCAGCCAGGCATACTTGTCTGAGTTGAACGACCACATGACCGTGCCCGAGGTGTTTCGGGCGTTCGACGGGGAGGTGCCCGAGGGCACCAAGTTGATGCTCGCCTTTGGGGGAGACGGCACGGTGCTCGAAGCGGCCACGCTCGTGCGGCAAGGGACGGTGCCCATCTTGGGCGTCAACACAGGCAGACTTGGGTTCCTGAGCAACGTGTCGATGGAAGAGTTTGACCTGGCCATGGACGCCTTGGTCGCCGGGACGACCTGGACCGAGGAACGCGCCCTGTTGGAGGTCCACGTCGATGGCCATCCCCTTCCATTGGGGGAGTTTCCCTTCGCCCTGAACGAGGTGGCGATCCACAAACGAGACACCGCAAGCATGGTGGTCGTCGACGTCCACCAGGGCGACAACTTTGTGAATACCTATTGGGCAGACGGACTGCTTGTCAGCACGCCCACGGGGTCGACAGCCTACTCGCTGAGCGCAGGAGGCCCAATTGTGCACCCCAGTGCTGACGTGGCCATCGTCACTCCTGTGGCTCCACACAACTTGAACGACCGACCGCTCGTCGTGCCTTTGGACCAGGAAATCACCTTGATGGCCGATGGTCGAGACGCCCAATTTTTGCTCAGCTTGGACAGCCGTTCCTTCCCCTTGGACCCCAAGCAAGAAGTGCGCATCCGCCGCGCTGGCTTCAGCATCACGTTGATCAACCTGGAACATCAAAACTTTTTTTCCACGGTTCGACAAAAAATGCATTGGGGACTCGACCCACGGGAGCGCTGAATTCAGGGCAATCCCCCGTACTTTCGAGCGTTGTACCTCACGATGCACAACCGCCCTTTCACACCGCATTTCGCCCTGCGCGCCTGCATGGCCCTGGCCCTCATGGTCCTCGGCTTCGATGTGGCCGCTCAATTCAGCCGTCGGGGCGCGAGCAAGGAAATTGCGTTTCAATTGGGATCCGCTTGGTACACCGGCGATTTGAACCCAACGAACATGTTCCGGGGCATGTCCCACTTGTCCCAGGGGGCGTTCTACAGGCACAACCTCAACAGCCGATTTTCCTTGCGCGGGCAATACCTGCGGGGCATGATTGAGATGTGGGATGCGGACCACCCCAATGCGTGGCAGCAAGAGCGGAATTTGCATTTCCGCAACGACCTGCGCGAGTATGCTTTGTTGGGTGAGTTGAACTATCGAGACCACGTGGTGGGCCGTCCCATCCAACGGCTGGTGCCCTTTCTTTTTGCAGGCATCGCCGTGTACACCCACGACCCCGAAGCGCAAGACCGCCTGGGCAATTGGCAACCCTTGCAGCCGCTTGGCACCGAGGGCCAAGGGTGGTTTGAGGAGGTTGAGAACTATTTGAATTGGGGCGTTGCGGTGCCTTACGGCATCGGCATCAAGGGCACCTTGGGTGAGGCCATGTCGCTCCAATTGGAGTGGGGGGCGCGGAAAGTGTGGACGGATTACCTCGACGACGTCAGCACGGTGTTCATGAACCCATCTCTGTTGCGCGAGGCGCGCGGCCAAACGGCAGTTGAATTCGCCGACCGCGCTGAGGAAAGAGAATTGGCGGTTGGACAATCCATTGCCGGCCTCCAACGTGGCGACCCCGGACGGCCCGATCGTTACGGGTATTTTTTGGTCTCTTTGGGTTTTCGCGTGAGCAAAAAAGCCACAACTTGCTGGGAGCAATGACGACCTCTCACGCACATTCCGACAAAGCACGAGAGCGCGTGCTCAGGGCGGCCGGGATCGACCCAAACTGCGTGCCCGAGCATGTGGCCGTCATCATGGATGGCAACGGTCGATGGGCCAAGCGCCGTGGGGAAGCAAGGGTTTTTGGGCACGCACATGGCGTGGAATCTGTGCGGGCTACGGTGGAAGCTGCCCGGGAGTGCGGGGTTCGGCACCTGACGCTGTATGCATTCAGCACGGAGAATTGGAATCGGCCCAAAGAGGAGGTGGATGCGCTCATGGATTTGCTGGTGCAATCTCTGGTTCGCGAGACCCGAGAATTGGCCAGCAAAGGCGTTCGGTTGCGGACCATTGGCGATGTTTCGTCTTTGCCGGAGGCGTGCCAAAATGAATTGACCCGCGCCCGAGAAGACTTCATCGGCGAAGTTCATTTGGATTTGATTTTGGCGTTGAGTTACAGCGCCAAATGGGAGATGGTCGAGGCCATCCGCGGCATGATGCAGGACGGCTTGAAGCAGGAGGACGTCCTGCCAAGCACCATCGACAAATACCTTCAGACTGCTGATTTGCCAGACCCTGAGCTGATGATTCGTACTTCAGGCGAACACCGCATCAGCAACTTCATGCTGTGGCAATTGGCCTATGCCGAGTTCCACTTCACCTCGGTGCTTTGGCCGGATTTCCGAAGAGAGCATTTCTTCGAGGCCATTCGAGATTTTCAGAACCGCGAACGCCGCTTTGGCGCCGTTCCCAATTTGCCCCAGACGTGATGGATTGTGTGAGAATGTGGGTGATGCGCATCTCTTGCGTGTGTTGCATGGCCACAGCAGCGTTGGCGCCCGGTCTGGTGCATGGGCAAGAGGACCTCATTGACCTGAAGCTGACAAGCACCTACAAAATTGCGGGCTTGACGGTCCTTGGGGCCGAATACACGGATGCCCAAGCCATCAAACTCTTCAGTTCACTGCAGGTGGGGCAGGAGGTTGAAATTCCAGGCGACGACATTCGCCGTGCAGTCACGGGGCTGTGGGCCCAGGATTTGTTCTCCGACATTCAAATCGAGGTGGCCGAAGTGCGCGACCGTGACGTCTACCTCGTCATTCGGGTCCAAGAACTCCCGCGCTTGACCAGGTACAGCATCGCCGGGGTCAACCGCTCGGAGCAAGAGACGGTGAAGGGCAAGATCGACTTGTTGACGGGGCGAATCCTCGACGACAACGTTTTGGCGGTGGCCACCAAACGCATTCGAGATCATTACGTGGACAAGGGCTTTTTGAACGTGGACATCAGCATGGATCAGCAGTCTGACTCGCTGTTTGCCAACGGAGCGAAGCTTCGAATCGACATTGACAAAGGCGAGAAGGTCAAGGTGAATGAAATCGTCTTCCATGGCGTGGAGGCGATGGACGCGGAGGTGTTGGCCCGCAAAATGAAAGAGACCAAAGCCCGCAAGTGGTGGCGGTTTTACAAGCCCTCGAAATTCCTCGAGAGCTCTTTCCAATCTGATTTGCAAGGGGTGATCAACCACTACCACGGGCAAGGGTATCGAAACGCCCGCATTTTGGGCGACACTTTGAGTCGTGACGACCAGGGGCAGGTCAACCTGGACGTGTACGTCGAGGAAGGCAATCCGTTCTACTTCGGCGACATCACCTTCACGGGCAACACAAAATACCGCACCACCCAATTGGACAGCTTGCTGGACATTCAACGTGGAGAGGTGTTCAGTTT
>DKNS01000151.1:9208-11080 GCA_002469765.1 Flavobacteriales bacterium UBA7382
TTGTACCAAGACGACGGGTACTTGACATTCCAAGCGAGACCCATCGAAAGGCGCGTGGTTGGCGACACCATCGACATCGAAGTGCGCATGATGGAGGGCCAGCAATTCCGCATTGGGCGGGTGCTGGTGCAAGGCAATTCCAAGACGAACGACCACGTGGTGTATCGCGAGATTCGCACGCGACCGGGAGATTTGTTCAGCCGGACGGACATAATCCGTACCCAGCGTGAGCTCTCGCAACTTGGCTATTTCAACCCCGAAGCCTTTGGGGTGAATCCCATTCAGCATCCAGAGGACGGCACAGTGGACATCGAGTACACTGTCGAAGAGAAACCCTCGGACCAAATCGAGCTCAGCGGCGGCTGGGGTGGAGGACGCGTCGTCGGCACCCTCGGCATCAGCTTCACCAATTTCGCGGCGTCTAAGATGTTCAAAAAAGGCACCTGGCGGCCCATCCCCACGGGGGACGGCCAGCGCGTGTCGCTTCGGGCCCAATCCAACGGCCTCTTCTTCCAGAGCTACAACTTCAGTTTCACCGAGCCTTGGCTGGGGGGGAAGAAACCCAACTCGCTCAGCTTTAGTGTGTGGCGATCGATTCAGAGCAACGGACAGCCCAAGATGATCGAGGACCAAATCAACGAGGGCCGTACATCGCTGGAAATCACGGGGGCCCAAATTGGACTGGGCCAGCGTTGGAAGAAGCCCGACGACTGGTTCGTGTTCCAATCCTCGCTGTCTTACCAACACTTCAATCTCAATGATTTCGGGTCGTTCTTCAGCTTTTCCAACGGCCGCGCCAACAACCTGGCACTCACCGCCGTGTTGGGCCGAAATTCTGTGAGCGATCCCATCTTCCCCACATGGGGATCCAACGTCGAGGTCAGCGTCAAGGCCACGCCGCCGTACAGCGCTTTCCGACCCCTGGACTACTACGAGAACGCCGACGGATCCCCTGTGGACGACCAAACCCGCTACCGCTGGGTAGAATACCACAAGTGGAAAGTCAAGGCGGAATGGTACACCCCGCTCACCCAATCGGGGGGCGAGAATCCCAAGACCTTGGTCCTGCGCACCGCCGCGGGTGTGGGCTTGATCGGTCAATACAACCGCCGGGCGGGCTTGAGCCCTTTCGAGCGGTTCTACCTCGGCGGGGTGTTTTTGAGTGGGTTCGTGCTCGATGGCCGTGAGATCTTGAATTTGCGCGGGTACGACGACTTGAGTTTGACCGCCCCCGACCGGAATACCGGCGCCCCGGTGGTGGCGAAATACAGCGCTGAATTGCGCTATCCGCTGAGCACCAACCCGAGTGCGACGATTTACACCCTTGCCTTTTTGGAGGGCGGAAATACTTGGGAGGACCCACGGGCGTTCAATCCATTCCAAGTGTACCGTTCCGCAGGGGTTGGCATGCGCATCTTCCTGCCGATGTTTGGATTGCTCGGCCTGGATTATGGGTGGCGGCTCGACGACCTCGAGTCGGTTCCCAACATGGACCGCGCTCAATTCCACTTCTCCATCGGCATGAACATGGGTGAACTTTAACCCTGTGCCAATTCAGAACATCAGAGACATGATTAAGTCCCCTTCCAAGCCCTTCCGTCAAGCCCTGTTGGGCATGGCCTTGTTGGCTTCGATGGCCTTGTCCTTCGACGTGGCCGCGCAGAAGTTCGCGTACATCGATTCAGAGTATGTGTTGCTGCACATGCCGGAGTACGCTGCAGCCCAAACCGAACTCAACAACTTCGCCATTGAATGGCAAGCTGACATTGAATCGAAACTCGAAGCGGCCGACCGATTGGAGGTTGCGTATCGGGCGGAACGTGTTCTGCTTACCGCGGAAATGCGCGTGAAACGTGAAGATGAAATCGCCAA
>DKNS01000151.1:11489-15359 GCA_002469765.1 Flavobacteriales bacterium UBA7382
GAACCGGTGCAACAGCAGATTTTCGAGTCGTTGAAGGACATTGCTTCCGGCAGCGGATACATGGTCATCTTTGACAAGAGCAACCAGAGCAACATGCTCTACACCAACCCCAAATACGACATCTCGGACCGCCTCATCAAGAAGCTCGGCTACGTCCCCGGAGAGACCATCACCCCTGAAGGCGACAAAGGGGGCAAGGGCGGCGACGGAGGCAAAGGTGGAAGCTTGCAAGACCGCGGGCGCGATGCGCTCAACGGGGCCAAAAACAGCGCCCGCGACCGTGTCAACAGCGCCACGCGGGGGGCCGGGGGCACTGTGGGACGACCAGGCAGCAAGAATTGAACAATATCCCTTTCCTTAACGCACATTGACATTGAACCAGATGGCCTTGAGCGACCTTCACTCTCCGAAACTGAACCCCATGAAAAACCTAATTCTTTTGGCCGTGTTGGCCGTGGCAGGCTTGACCGACGCAATCGCCCAAAAACTGGGTCACTTGGATGCCCAAGAGATTTTGATGACGCTGCCTGAGCGTGCCGAGGCCCAAACTTCAATTGAGGCTGCGGCCGCCGAGTACGAGTCGGAAGTGACCCGCATGCAGGGAGAACTTGAAACCAAGTTCGCCGACTACCAAGCGAAGGCCCCAACCTGGCCCGACGCCATCCGTCAGCAGAAGGAGCGTGAGCTTCAGCAGTTGGATGCGGGTTTGCAGGAGTTTGGGATGACCATCCAAAACGACCTTGCTCAAATGGAGCAAAACTTGCTCGCCCCCATGATTGAACGCGTCCGTGAGGCCATCGACGCCGTGGGCAAAGAGCACGGTTACATGTACATCTTCGACACAAGCACAGGCGTGACCTTGTACAACGGAGGGGACGATGTGACCGACTTGGTGAAGACCAAACTGGGCATGTGAACGCACCCATCGGCATTTTTGATTCGGGCATTGGCGGCTTGACCGTCGCCAAAGCCCTGGTGGAACGGCTCCCTCGGGAGTCGTTGTACTATGTGGGCGACACAGCTCACATGCCGTATGGAGACAAAAGTGTCGACAGCTTGAGGGAGTACGCCGCGGGCATAACCCAGAGGTTTGTGAACGCCGGATGCAAGGCCGTTGTGGTGGCGTGCAACTCAGCGTCCAGCAACGCTTTGGATACAGTGAGGGAAGCGATGGGCGCTCATGTTCCCGTGATTGACGTCGTGCAGCCCGTGGTGAACTGGGTTGCGGCGCACCATCGCGGGCAGGAAGTTGCCCTGGTGGGAACCCGGGCAACCGTCGACAGCGGGGTGTACCAGTCCAAATTGGCCGAGGCAGACGTGACCACGAAAGTGCGGGCCACCCCGTTGTTGGCCAGCGCCATTGAAGAAGGATTTCACGACGGCACGATTTCCAGAGCCGTGGTGAATGCCTATTTTGAAGATCAATGGACAGCAGGGACCCAGGCCTTGATTTTGGCTTGCACCCATTACCCGTTGGCGATGGCGCAAATCATGGAGGTGTTGAAGGAGCCTTTGACCGTGGTGGATGGTCCGGCCATTGTGGCGGACGCCGTGATCCAAGCCTTGGAGCAGATTGGCCTGGCGTCGCCTGGCGTCGTCGGTCATGGTCATCATCAATTTGAGGTGACAGACTGGACCGGGTCGTTCGCTCAAGGTGCCAAGCACATCATGCAGTCGGATCTCAACCTTCAGGAGGTGGGGTGGACGACCCCTTGAACCAGCCGGCGTACTCGACGTATCGCGCGGAGGTTTTCGCCAAATGGGCGCGCATCTCTTCGCTTACTTGGCCTTTGCATTTAGCAGGAACCCCTGCCCACATTTCACCATCCCCAATCTGGGTCCCCGCCAAGACGACTGCACCGGCCGCGACTACAGCGTGTTTGCCCACCACTGCATGGTCCATCACCGTCGCCCCCATTCCAATGAGCGCGCCCTCCTTGACGCACGCCCCGTGTACGATGGCGTTGTGTCCGAGGCTCACGTTGTTCTCAAGCCTCGTTTCACTTTGACCAAACGTTCCATGCACGACCACTCCGTCCTGGATGTTGACACGTTCCCCGACGTGGATGGGTGCAACATCTCCCCGCAGCACTGCTTGGAACCATATCGTGCTGTCTCGCCCAAGGGTAACCTCGCCGACCACGGTGGCGTTTGGCGCAAGCCAGGCGGTGTCATGAAGAACTGGGGCGTGCCCGCGGACTGTGAGGATGGTGGCCATGGGTGCAAATTACCATCCCTCGCGTGTCATCCAAGTGACGTCCACCGCCGCCCTCACATCTTCTGATGTCACCTTTCCCCCTTCACGCCAATCGGCGTGCGCCTCCGCCAAACGCCCCGTCGAAGCCCTGACACGCAGACTGGCTTGACGGTGGATGTCGCTGTTCAACCAACCCTCACGCGCAGCGTCTTCCCAGAGGACCCCTTCGGTGGGGACAGGTCGTGTCAGCCAAGCGAGAACCTCGTCCCACGGTTTGGGGCAAGTCGACGGATCGTTCCCGACTTCGAGTTGAACGGAGAAGCGCTCGAGCAGCGGCGCCGAGCATTTTTTGCGGTGCAGTTTTCTTTCTGCCGGCGAGCACAAGCATTGTTCGTGGCCTCGTCCGCAAGTGCAGGGGTTGGTGGCGGCCACAATCCATGGCTTGGATGTCCAAACAGCAGAGCCTTCTGCCCGATGCAGTTCCAGGCGGTCGGTCTCCATGACATGACGCAACGACTCACGGGCTGGCCTGGGCCACTCGGAAAACTCGTCCAGGAAGAGCACGCCTCCATCGGCTTGCGCCCAAGCGCCAGGCTGCGGCGCCCCCTGTCGCCAAGCCCCCACCAACCCGGCCACGCCACCTGCGGGGTGTGGTGCGACCCACGGCACATCTGAGGTGTGCAGGCTTTGTGCGCGCAACGCAGAGCACGTCTTGGCCAGGCTGGTTTTGCCCCGGCCAGGAGGCCCCGACATCAGAACAGGCAGGCGGTGTTTGGCTGCAATTGCAAGCCAGCTTTTGGCGTGGCCTTCACCTTGGATTTCCTCCCAATGCAGTTTAGGATGGTTGGCAGAGACGCGCCCAAGCTTGGGAAATGGAGCAGCATGCAAGTTTCGCCAAGAGGGCTTTGAGTTCACCAACGCGAGGAGGTTCGAGATTTCCCATCCCTGCTGAAGGCTGTGGTTCTCGGGGAGAAGTGCATCACCACCAGGAGCGTGGACAATACGTTGGACTTCGGGTGGAACGGAAGCACGGCACATTGACAGAACTGTCGCAGGCCCGAGTGTCGGGTCTTGGATGTCGCCTGAAAGGGTCAACGCTCTGGCATGGGCGGTGTGCTGGAGATCTTGTGCTTGAAGGCGCCCGCCGATCTTGAGCAGCGCTGAGGCAAACGCCAGGTCGAGGTGGGGCACGTCGTCTTTCGTGCAGGTCGGATGCACATGCAGGGTCAATGCATGGGTGGAATGGCGCAGTCCGACATGGGCCAGGGCGGCACGGAGTCTAGCCATGCTTTCTTGGGCCGCGCCGGCAGGCAACCCAGAGGTCCGCATCAAGGCTCCACGCTCAGCGCGAATCTCCACGGCGACCCATGGGCGTTGAGGCTTCGTGGCGACGAAACCCCATGTACGAATCAGCATGAGCGACTCAGCCTTGTGTCAAGGCTTGTTCAATGGCGTCGATCCAGCTGTGGATGCAGCGGATGTGCACTTCCTGGATGCGGTCGGCGTAGCCAGACCAAGGAACACAGACGTCCACGTCAGACATCGTAAGGAGTGCGCCCCCACCGTTTCCCGTCAGGGACACCACTTGCATGCCCGCAGCTTTGGCTGCGCGACAGGCTTCCAGGATGTTGCCAGAATTCCCGCTTGTGCTTATGGCGAGCAGCACATCTCCG
>DKNS01000102.1:0-3226 GCA_002469765.1 Flavobacteriales bacterium UBA7382
GGCGGTGTTGGAGGGATTGAAGCTGTCTGACAAGAAGACTTTGACTGTGTTGCCTGCAGCAAATGACGCCATCCACCGCAGCTGCCGCAACCTGCCCAAACATCGTGTGATGGTCGCCTCTGACCTGAGCACTTACGACATCATGAACTGTTCCAATTTGGTCTTCGTGGACAATGCCCACGAAGTCGTTGAAGGAATGCTGAAAGCTTAAGCCATGTCGAACATTCTCATCAAGCCCCTCATCACCGAGAAGATGTCCCTCGACACCGAGCGCAACAACAGCTACGGTTTCGTGGTGGCAGACGATGCCAACAAAATCGAAATCAAGAAGTCGGTGGAAGCCGCTTATGGCGTGACTGTGACCTCCGTGCGCACCCAGCGCGTGGACGGCAAAGCGCGTCAGCGTTTCACCAAAACTGGCGTCGTCCGCGGCCGCACCAATGGCTACAAAAAAGCCATTGTGAGCTTGGCTGAAGGGCAGGCCATCGATTTCTACGACAACATCTAAGACGCCATGGCACTCAGGAAATTCAACCCGATTACCCCAGGCATGCGCCACAAGGTGCTCTCCAAATTTGAGGAGATCACCGCGGACAAGCCTCACAAGCCATTGCTTGAGCCCATCAAGAAGTCTGGTGGTCGCAACAGCGACGGAAAGATGACGATGCGCTACCGCGGCGGCGGTCACAAGCGTCGTTACCGCGTGATTGACTTCAAGCGGAACAAGCATATGGAAGCCACGGTCTTGACTGTGGAATACGATCCAAACCGCTCAAGCAACATCTGCTTGGTGGAATACAAGGACGGTGAGAAGCGCTACATCATTGCACCCGAAGGCTTGAAGCCAGGGATGACGATCAGCAGTGGCAAGAATGCCAGTCCGGAGCTCGGACACGCGATGTACCTCTCGGACATCCCCTTGGGTACCATCGTGCACAACATTGAGCTGCACCCAGGCCGTGGTGCGAACATCGCGCGCAGCGCCGGTGCCTACGCCCAATTGGCGGCCCGTGACGGCAAGTACGCCGTGCTCAAGTTGCCAAGCGGAGAGACCCGCCAGATTCTCGTCACGTGCTTGGCCGTCATCGGGGCGGTGGGCAACGGCGAGCACAACCTTCAAGTCAGCGGCAAGGCTGGACGCAGCCGCTGGTTGGGTCGTCGCCCTCGCGTACGTGGGGTGGTGATGAACCCAGTCGACCACCCCATGGGTGGTGGTGAAGGTCGCTCCTCAGGGGGTCACCCAAGGTCACGCAACGGTGTGCCCGCCAAGGGATACAAAACGCGCAACAAGCGCAAGGCGTCCTCCAAAAACATCATTGAACGTCGGAAGAAGTAAGACATGGCTCGTTCACTCAAGAAACCACCTTTCATCCACTACAAGCTTGCTCAGCGCATTGAAGCCATGCAAGCCTCTGGAAAGAAGTCCGTCATCAAGACCTGGTCTCGTGCAAGCACGATCACCCCAGACTTCGTGGGTTTGACAATCGCCGTGCACAACGGACGCCAATTCATTCCTGTTTTCGTGACCGAGAACATGGTTGGACACAAGTTGGGGGAATTCTCTCCAACACGCACCTTCCGTGGTCACGCTGACAAAAAAGACAAGAAGCGCTGAGTCATGGGAGCACGTAAAAGAATCGCAGCAGATGCACGCAAGGAGGCGCTGAAGAGCACCGCCATTGCGAGTTTGAACAACTGCCCGACGTCGCCACGCAAGATGCGTTTGGTGGCCGACACTGTCCGCGGAAAGGACGTGTTTGAAGCCCTCAACCTGTTGCGCTTCAGCTCGCGCGAAGCCAGCACCCGCTTGGAGAAGCTCCTGCTTTCTGCCATTGCGAATTGGGAAGCGAAGAACGAGGGAAAGCTTCCGGAAGAGGCCGGACTTGTTGTTCGTGAAATCAAGGTGGACAGCGCCCGCATGCTGAAGCGTTTGCAGCCGGCCCCTCAGGGACGCGCACACCGCATTCGCAAGCGCAGCAACCACGTGACCATCATTGTAGACAGCGCCAAGAACTAATCATGGGACAGAAGACGAATCCAATCGGCAACCGCCTCGGTTTCATCCGCGGATGGGACTCCAACTGGTACGGTGGAAAAGATTACACCGAAAAGTTGGTTGAGGATGACAAAATCCGGACCTACTTGATGGCGCGTTTGCGCAAGGCGAGTGTGTCCAACATCATCATCGAGCGCACGCTGAAGCTCGTGACGGTGACCATCAAATCAGCCCGCCCTGGTGTCATCATCGGGAAAGGTGGCTCTGAAGTGGACAAACTCCGCGAAGAGCTGAAGAAGCTTACCGGCAAAGATGTGCAGATCAACATTTTTGAAATCAAGCGCCCTGAATTGGACGCGCGCTTGGTGGCAGAGAGTGTAGCACGTCAAATCGAAGCGCGCATCAGCCATCGTCGGGCCATCAAGATGGCCATCGCGAGCACCATGCGTCTCGGCGCTGAAGGCATCAAAATTAATGTCGCTGGCCGTGTCAACGGTGCAGAGATTGCCCGCAGCGAGAACTACAAGGAGGGTCGCATTCCATTGCACACTTTCCGAGCTGACATCGACTATGCGTTGGTTGAAGCCCACACCACTTACGGTCGCATCGGCATCAAGTGCTGGATTTGCCGAGGTGAAGTTTACGGCAAGCGTGACTTGTCGCCTGTTCCACCCCAAAAGAAGGACCGCGGCGACCGCCGTGGTGGAGCCGACCGTCGTCGGGGTCCTCGTTCCTGATTGAAAGCAAGCTGAATAGTCATGCTACAGCCAAAACGTACCAAGTTTCGTAAGATGCAGAAAGGCCGTGTTCGCGGCCTCGCTCAACGCGGCAGCACCATTGCTTACGGTTCTTTTGCCATCAAGACCATGGAAGTGGGTTTCATTACTTCTCGTCAGATTGAGGCGTCTCGTATTGCGATCAACCGTTACATGAAACGTGAAGGAAAGGTGTGGATCCGCATTTTCCCCGACAAGCCGATCACCTCCAAGCCCGCCGAAGTTCGTATGGGTAAGGGTAAGGGTGCCCCCAGCCACTGGGTGGCTCCAGTTCGTCCTGGCCGCATCATGTTTGAAGTGGATGGAGTGCCGAAGGAAACGGCCTTAGAAGCCTTGCGTCTGGGAGCTCAGAAGCTGCCCGTGAAGTGCAAGTTTGTTGTTCGCCCAGATTACGCAGGAGAATGATTGCCATGAATGAAATCCGCCAGTTGTCCGACAAGGATCTGCAGGAGCG
>DKNS01000102.1:3614-5342 GCA_002469765.1 Flavobacteriales bacterium UBA7382
TCGCCCAAGGCGTTGTCTGAAAAGAAGCATGACATCGCCCGTTTGTTGACTGAGCAAAACGCTCGCAAAAACGCCAACTAAGAAGCCATGAGCACAGAAGCAACTACCCGCAACCTCCGCAAGGAGCGCACCGGCATTGTGACATCCAACAAGATGACCAAGAGCATTGTGGTTTCCGTGGAGCGCAAAGAGATGCACCCGATGTACGGGAAATTCGTCAAGCGCACCAAGAAGTTTGTGGCACACGATGAGGAGCAAACCTGCAACATTGGCGACACCGTGCGCATCATGGAGACCCGCCCAATGAGCAAGCGCAAGTGCTGGCGATTGGTGGAAGTCGTGGAGCGCGCGAAATAATCCAGGGAAAGAAAAAGACTGAACGATGATCCAGCAAGAATCCCGTATGAAGGTCGCTGACAACAGCGGAGCGAAGGAAGCCCTTTGCATCCGTGTGTTGGGAGGCACCAAGAGGCGTTACGCGTCTGTCGGAGACACCGTTGTGGTGGCTGTGAAGAGCGCGACCCCGAACGGAAATGTGAAGAAAGGCACGGTGTCCAAAGCTGTGGTGGTTCGCACCAAAAAGGAAGTGCGCCGTCCCGACGGTTCGTACATCCGTTTTGACGACAACGCCATTGTGCTTTTGAACGCCAACAGCGACATGCGCGGCACGCGCATCTTTGGTCCGGTCGCACGCGAATTGCGTGAAAAGGACTTCATGAAGATTGTTTCACTTGCACCCGAGGTGTTGTAATTCACGAACCATGTTCAAGAGATTCAAAGTCAAAAAAGGCGACACTGTCAAAGTGATTTCCGGCGGCAACCGCGGCAAGGAAGGCACTGTGTTGGCTGTCGACCGCAAGAAGGACCGCGTGGTCGTGGAAGGTGTCAACATCGTCACCAAGCACGTCAAGCCAAGTCCTGCGAACCCTCAGGGAGGTGTCACCACCACCGAAGCGGGCATCCACATCAGCAACGTGATGGTGGTCGATGGTGCTGGCAACGCGACCCGTGTTGGACGTCGTCAAGGCGACAACGGGAAGCTGGTTCGTTTTTCTAAGAAAACCAATGAGGAGCTGAAGTGATGAGCTATATTCCACGACTCCAGACCCAATACGCGGAGGAAATCGCTCCCGCATTGAAGAAGCAGTTCGAGTACACCTCGTCCATGCAAGTACCCCGCATCGTGAAGATTTGCCTGAACCAAGGTTTGGGCAAGGCCGTGGCCGACCGCAAAATGGTGGACACCGCTGTGGGTGAGATGTCCATCATCGCAGGTCAAAAGGCTGTGCCGACGTTGTCCACCAAGGACGTGTCGAACTTCAAACTGCGTAAAGGCATGCCCATTGGTGCGCGCGTCACCTTGCGTCGCGAGCGCATGTACGAGTTCTTGGACCGCTTGATTGCGGTGTCCCTGCCCCGTACCCGTGACTTCCAGGGCGTGAAGGCCAAAGGCTTTGACGGCCGTGGCAATTTCACCTTTGGCATCAAAGAGCAAATCATCTACCCCGAGATCGACCTAGACAAAGTCAAGAACATCAACGGGATGGACATCACCATTGTGACCACCGCGAGGACAGACGAGGAAGCGAAAGCCCTCCTTGAATCGTTCGGTTTCCCATTCAAAAAGAACTAAGCCATGGCCAAAGAATCCATGAAAGCGCGTGAGCGCAAGCGCGAGCGTCTCGTGGCGAAGTACGCTGCCAAGCGTGCCGCCCTGAAAGAAGCTGG
>DKNS01000102.1:5676-13375 GCA_002469765.1 Flavobacteriales bacterium UBA7382
GATTGGGAAGGCTTGCAAAAGTTGCCACCCAACTCAGCAGCAGTGCGCTTGCACAACCGTTGCCAAATCACAGGCCGTCCGCGCGGCTTCATGCGTCAGTTCGGCATCAGCCGTGTCTTGTTTCGCAAGATGGCGTTGCACGGGCGCATTCCTGGCGTGAAAAAGGCCAGCTGGTAATCTGAAACAGAGAAGACATGCATAGCGATCCCATTTCCGATTACTTGACGCGCATCCGCAATGCGCAAATGGCCCGCCACAAGGTTGTGGAGATTCCTGCTTCGAATTTGAAGAAGGAGTTGACCAAGATCTTGTTTGACCAAGGGTACATCCTGAACTACAAGTTTGTCGACGAAGGTCACCAAGGCTGCATCAAGATTGCCTTGCGTTACGACGCGAAGTCTCGTCGACCAGCCATTACTGAAATCAAGCGCCACTCGAAGCCAGGCCTGCGTCGTTACGCAGGAGCTGATGGTCTTCCCCGCGTGTTGAACGGTCTCGGAGTCAGCATCATCAGCACCAGCAAGGGGTTGATGACCGACAAAGAGGCCCGCAGACTGCACGTGGGTGGTGAAATTCTTTGCACCGTATACTGATCCGTCATGAGCCGAATTGGAAAAAATCCCATCACCGTTCCCAGTGGAGTTGAACTCTCCATTCAGGGCAACGTTGTGACTGTCAAAGGCCCCAAAGGGGAATTGACGCAGGAGGTGAACGAAGTGATCTCCATGGAGTACGCGGACAACGTGTTGACGTTTTCCCGTCCCAACGACGACAAAGAGGTGCGTTCAAAGCACGGCCTCTACCGCGCTTTGATTCAGAACATGATCACAGGTGTATCTGAAGGTTATAAAGTTCAACTCCAAATGGTGGGCGTGGGTTTTCGTGCTGCTGCACAAGGACAGCAACTCAGCTTGAGCTTGGGTTACAGCCACCCCATCATCTTTGAATTGCCGAAGGAAGTCAAGTTGGAAGCTGAGACCAAAAAAGGTGAGGCTCCCCTTGTGACGTTGTCATCACACGACAAGCAATTGTTGGGCACGGTTGCGGCCAAGATTCGCACCCTGCGCAAGATTGAGCCTTACAAGGGCAAGGGTGTTCGCTTCTTGGGCGAGCAAATCCGTCGCAAGGCTGGTAAAACAGCTGCCAAATAATCTGAAGTCATGGATACGAAGAAGAAAGCGAAAGCGCGCAAGCGCATCAAGAGCCGCGTTCGCGGCCGTGTTCAGGGCACAGCCGAGCGTCCACGCCTCACCGTGTTCCGGAGCAACAAGCAGATATACGTCCAAGTCATTGACGACTTGGCTGGCCAAACGCTTGCGTCAGCCTCGTCACTTGGCAAGGATGGCGCCGAAGGTGCCAAGCTTGACCAAGCCACTGCGGTGGGAAAGTCAATTGCAGAAAAGGCCCAAGCTGCAGGAGTGTCTCAGGTGGTTTTCGACCGCAATGGGTACCTCTACCATGGCCGCATTCAAAAACTTGCTGAAGCTGCCCGCGAAGGTGGCTTGAAATTCTAACGAGATGGCTCAGAATCAACGTCAACAAAAGCGAGGTGGTAACCGTGAGCAACAGTCGCGCACCGGAGACCCCGACTTGAAAGACCGCCTGGTTGGAATCAACCGTGTGGCGAAGACCACCAAGGGTGGCCGTACGTTTAGCTTCAGCGCCATCGTCATTGTCGGTGACGAGAAAGGCAAGGTGGGGCACGGTCTTGGCAAGAGCCGCGAGGTGGCCACGGCCATTCAGAAAGGCATTGAAGACGGCAAGAAGGGCATGATCAACGTTCCGCTCGTGAACGGCACCATCCCTCACGCCCAAGAAATGAAATACGCGGGTGCCCACATTTTGATCCGTCCTGCCTCTCCTGGTACGGGTGTGATTGCAGGTGGAGCGATGCGTGCAGTGTTGGAGAGTGCAGGCATCACAGATGTCTTGGCCAAGTCCCTTGGTTCTTCCAACCCTCACAATGTGGTGAAGGCCACTTTCAACGCGTTGAAGGAGCTTCGCAGCGCCACCGACGTCGCGCAGTTGCGCGGCATCCCAGTCAGCAAAGTGTTCAACGGATAATTGCATTGACCATGGGCAAAATTGTCATCACCCAAGTGCGCAGTGCGATCAACCGCACCAAGCGTCAGAAAGAGACCATCAAGGCTCTCGGATTGAAGAAACTTCACAATTCAGTGGAACACGAAGACACCCCCCAGATCATGGGCATGGTGCGTGCCGTGGGTCACTTGGTGAAAGTCGAAAAGAAATAATCTAACCAGCACATTCCATGAATCTCAGCAACCTTACCCCAGCGTCAGGATCTCGGAAGCAGCGAAAGCGAGTTGGTCGCGGAGAAGGCTCCGGTCACGGAGGCACTTCCACACGCGGTCACAAAGGCGCGAAGTCTCGTTCAGGCTACAAATCCAAGATTGGATTTGAAGGTGGACAGATGCCGTTGCAGCGTCGTGTTCCGAAATTCGGTTTCACGAATCCCAATCGCGTCGAATACAAGGGCATCAATGTAGACACATTGCAAGCCTTGATTGAAAAGACCGGTTTGAAGGCTGTCACGCCAGCGGACTTGGTCGCCAACGGTTTGGCGGGCAAGCACGACCTCGTGAAAATCCTCGGCCGTGGTGAATTGACCACGGGTGTGGAAGTGTCTGCCCATCAATTCAGCAAGTCGGCCACGGCCGCGATTGAAGGAGCGGGAGGCAAATGTTCCACCATTGACCGTTTCGAAAAATGAGGTTCTTCCAAAAAATCGGAGACATCTGGAGGCACGAAGAGCTTCGCCAGAAGCTGGGTGTCACGCTCGGATTGATTTTGGTGTACCGTGTGGGCTCCTTCATCGTCCTTCCAGGTGTGAACAGCGATGTGCTCGCAGAACAGATGAGCCAGCTTGGTTCAGGAGGTCTGGGAGACATCTTGTCTTTGTTTACTGGAGGCGCATTCACACGTGCATCCATCTTCGCTTTGGGCATCATGCCGTACATCTCGGCGTCCATCATCATTCAGCTGTTGAGCATTGCAGTTCCTGCGGTCCAGAAGTTGCAAAAGGAAGGCGAGAGCGGTCGGAACAAGATCAACCAGTGGACACGTTTCCTCACCATCGCAATCACTTTGGTGCAAGCGCCAGGTTACCTCGCTTCTAGCGTTGTGAGTGTCCCAGGTGTCGTGCAGAGTCCTGACGCGTTCTGGTGGTTCTCTGCCGTGACCATTTTGACCTGCAGCACGCTGTTGATCATGTGGCTGGGAGAACGCATTACGGACAAAGGTGTTGGCAACGGCATTTCTTTGTTGATCATGATTGGCATCATCGCCACATTCCCGCAAGCGATTGTTCAGGAGTTTGCCCACCCAGACACCACGTTGTTCTTCTTCTTGGTGGAGTTGGCGTTCTTGCTGATCATCATCGGCGCCAGTGTGGCTTTGGTCCAGGCCATTCGAAAGGTGCCTGTGCAGATGGCCAAGATGCAGCAAGCCGGCGGCATGTTGCCCGCAGGCGAAGGCGCGCGAAGCTTCATCCCTTTGAAGGTGAACAGTTCTGGTGTGATGCCCATCATTTTCGCCCAGGCGATCATGTTTGTGCCCTTGTATCTCACACAGAGCGAGTCTTTGCAGGGCAATGAGATCCTCCAATCGTTGAGCGATTTCAACGGACTCTGGTACAACGTTCTCTTTTTCGTGATGATCGTGGTGTTCACCTACTTCTACACTGCGATTACGGTGAACCCAAACCAAATGGCGGACGATTTGAAGCGTCAGAACAGCTTTGTTCCTGGCGTGAAGCCTGGTCGTCCGACGGCAGAGTTCCTCGATGAGGTGTTGTCTCGCATCACCCTTCCGGGGGCCGTTTTCCTGGGATTGATTGCGGTCTTGCCCGCGATTGTGTTCCAGCTTGGATTGACGAAAGCACAAACCTTTGCCATTTTCTTCGGGGGAACTTCCTTGTTGATCATGGTGGGTGTGATTTTGGACACCCTTCAGCAAATCGAGAGCTACTTGCTTTCTCGTCGTTACGACGGTTTGATGAAGAGTGGTAAAATGCGTGGACGTCCACAGTCTCCTGTGGGCGGAATCGCTGGCTGATTTTTGAATGAGCTTGGGTCGACGAGTCCGCATCAAGTCGGACGAGGAAGTCGAGCTCATTCGGTTGAGTTCTTTGCTTGTTGGGAGAACGTTGGCGCAGGTTGCTGCCCGGGTTGAACCCGGAGTGACCACGCTCGCGCTCGATGCAGTGGCCGAGGAGTTCATTCGCGATCACGCGGCTGAGCCTGGTTTCAAGGGGTACGGAGGTTTTCCGAACTCGTTGTGCACCTCAGTCAATGAAGCGGTTGTTCATGGCATCCCCAACGGCATGCCCCTCAAGGAGGGTGACATCGTGTCGGTGGACTGTGGGGTGTTGATGAACGGGTTCTATGGAGACAGTGCTTACACCTTTGCGGTGGGTGAAGTCTCTGAAGAAGTGCAACGGCTTTTGGACACCACCAAAGCTTGTCTAGATCTGGCGATCGAAAAGGCCGTCGTGGGCAAGCGCATCGGAGACATTGGCCACGCCTGTCAGCAGCATGCTGAAGGGCATGGTTACGGCGTGGTTCGAGAATTGGTGGGTCACGGCTTGGGTCAGGACTTGCATGAGGCCCCTGAGGTTCCCAACTACGGGAGACGCGGGAACGGCCCCAAGCTCATGGACGGCATGGTGCTGGCCATTGAACCGATGATCAACCTCGGCGGACGCGAAGTCAGTCAGGCGGACGATGGATGGACCATCGTGACGCGTGATGGCAAAGTGAGCGCCCACTTTGAGCACGATGTTGTTGTGCGACAAGGCACGGCAGACGTTCTCTCCAGCTTCAAAGACATTGAAGAAGTTTTGAATTCGAAGAATAAGAACTGAGATACAGTATGGCGAAACAAACGTCGATCACGCAAGATGGCACCATCTTGGAAGCGCTCTCCAACGCGCGTTTCCGAGTTGAGCTTGAGAATGGGCATAAAATCATGGCCCACATCTCTGGGAAGATGCGGATGTACTACATCAAAATCTTGCCAGGTGATCGCGTGAAAGTCGAGATGAGCCCCTACGATTTGACGAAGGGACGCATCACATTCCGGTACAAGAAATAACACGAGCAACATGAAAACTCGCGCATCCATCAAGAAGCGTACGGCCGATTGCAAAATCGTTCGCCGGAAAGGACGTCTTTACGTCATCAACAAGAAGAACCCCAAAATGAAGCAGCGTCAGGGTTGATCCCGGACCTGTTTAAATCACGATTGCATGGCACGTATTGCTGGTATCGACATTCCCCGCAACAAGCGCGGAGTTATTGCATTGACTTACATCTACGGCATTGGTCGCAGCCGCGCTGCGAAGGTGTTGGCAGAGGCAGGTGTGGACGAGGACAAAAAGGTGGAGACTTGGTCTGACGACGAAGTAGGCGCCATCCGAACCGCCATTGCCACCGGCTTCAAGGTGGAAGGCGAGTTGCGCTCGGAGACATCTCAAGACATCAAGCGATTGATGGACATTGGTTGTCAGCGTGGCATCCGCCACCGGAACAGCTTGCCACTTCGCGGTCAGCGCACCAAGAACAACAGTCGCACCCGGAAGGGGAGGCGCAAGACTGTGGCAAACAAGAAGAAGTAACATCCAGACTCCGGTCTGAACTTTTGGGTCCCAAGGGGCCGATCACCTCCAAAACCAACGACGATGGCGAAAAGCGTCAAGAAAAAGAAGGTCAAAGTGGAATCCCAGGGCCAAGCCCACATCCACTCTTCTTTCAACAACATCATCATCTCTCTGACCAACAATACCGGTCAGGTGATTTCCTGGTCAAGCGCCGGAAAGATGGGATTCCGTGGTTCCAAGAAAAACACGCCCTACGCTGCGCAGTGTGCAGCTGAAGACTGTGGCAAAGTGGCTTTGGAATCTGGATTGAAGAAAATTCGAGTGTTCGTAAAAGGTCCGGGCCAGGGCCGTGAGAGTGCCATCCGCACCTTGCACAACATGGGCATCGAAGTCACTGAAATCGTGGACGTGACCCCACTTCCACACAACGGGTGTCGCCCTCCAAAGCGTCGTCGCGTTTAATCGTCGTTGAACTGAAATAAATCAAGATTTATGGCACGTTACCGCGGACCCAAATCCAAGATCTCACGTCGCTTCAAAGAGGCGATTTTTGGACCAGATAAGGCGCTTGAGCGCCGGCCTTACGGACCTGGTCAACACGGCAATACCCGTCGTCGCAAGAAGGAGTCACAGTACTCCGGACAGCTTGCGGAAAAGCAGAAAGCGAAATACACCTACGGCATCTTGGAGAAGCAGTTCTCCAACATGTTTAAGGCGGCCAATGCGAAGTCAGGCATCACTGGTGAGATCCTCCTCCAGTTGTGCGAGCGTCGCTTGGACAACATCGTGTACCGTTTGGGCATCGCCCCCACGCGTCGAGGTGCCCGTCAATTGGTGTCGCACCGTCACATCACTGTGAACGGTTCAGTGGTGAACATCCCTTCTTACCGTTTGCGTGAAGGTGATGTGATTGGCGTTCGTGAGAAAAGCAAGTCCCTCGAAGTGGTGACTGCTTCCCTCTCCAACAGCAACCAAAACCACGATTGGTTGAACTGGGATGGCGCGGCCATGTCCGGAACCATGATCAACATTCCTTCTCGGGATCAGATTCCAGAGAACATCAAGGAGTCTTTGATTGTGGAATTGTATTCTAAGTAATCCATCCCTGAACCTAAAGACATGGCAATTCTCGATTTTCAGCAGCCGGACAAGGTCATCATGATTGACTCAACCGACTACAATGGCAAGTTTGAGTTCCGTCCATTGGAGCCAGGGTTTGGCTTGACCGTCGGCAACGCACTTCGTCGCATCTTGTTGTCTTCCCTCGAAGGCTTTGCAATCACCAGCCTCCGTGTGGAGGGAGTCGACCACGAATTCAGCACCATCAAGGGTGTGGTGGAAGACATGACGGAGATTGTGTTGAACCTGAAGCAGGTTAGATTCCGCCGTCACATTGAAGACACCGACCACGAGTCAGTGACGGTCTCTGTGAAAGGACAAAAGACGTTCACGGCGGGAGACCTCGGCAAGTTCACCTCCGCTTTCCAAGTGATGAACCCTGACATGGTCATCTGCAACATGGACGAGTCTGTGGAGTTGAACCTCGTGCTCAACATCAGCAAGGGACGTGGTTACGTTCCGGCTGAGGAAAACAAGCGCGAAGAGACTCCTGTGGGCACAATCTCCATCGACAGCATCTTCACCCCGATTCGAAATGTGAAGTACGAGATTGAAAACTTTCGTGTGGAGCAGCGCACCGACTACGAGAAGTTGATTCTCGAGTTGGACTGCGACGGAAGCATCCACCCCAAGCAAGCATTGCAGGAAGCCGCGAAAATTCTCATCCACCACTTCATGTTGTTCTCTGACGAGAAGATTTCTCTTGAGCCAGAGGACAGCAACGTGGAGGAAGAGTTTGACGAAAGCAGCCTGCACATGCGTCAGTTGCTCAAGACCAAGTTGTCGGACATGGACCTCAGCGTTCGTGCTTTGAACTGCTTGAAGGCGGCTGACATCGACACCCTCGGCGACCTCGTCGCTTTCAACAAGAACGATCTGCTCAAGTTCCGCAACTTCGGCAAGAAGTCTCTGACAGAATTGGAAGAGCTCGTCGATGGCAAGAACCTTGCGTTTGGCATG
>DKNS01000158.1:0-273 GCA_002469765.1 Flavobacteriales bacterium UBA7382
GGCGTACCCACTGTAGTCCCCGTCGCGGTCGCAATGCCAAATGTTCACGCGGACGTTGGGCATCGGGGCGCAGTTGTCCGCACCCACAACCCGAATTTTTTGCCGCAGCCGAATGCCCACGCGGTCCTCGCGGATGTCCTGGCGAAAAAAGAAGGTGTTCTCCGTCAAGTCCATCGGAAAAGGACCAGGTGTCTCCGACGGCACCAACACACAGTTGCTCCTCTTAGATTGGGCGGACGCAGCGAATGGCCACGCGGCGGGAAGCACAAATGC
>DKNS01000158.1:599-4737 GCA_002469765.1 Flavobacteriales bacterium UBA7382
GCTCCAGCGGATTTCAAAAACTGGCTGCGTTTCATGGGTTGTTTTGTCCCAAGGTACGGACCTCGGACGGTCGGCGTTGGCCCTTTCCTTCACCAAGCGTACACCACCTGCAACCGCACGTTCCGTCCAGGCTCGAAGATGTCCAGGTTCCTGAGCAGCGACAAGGTGGGCATGTACGTTTGATTCGTCACGTTGATGACCTGGGCATTCAACGTGGTCCGCTTGCCCAAATTCCAAGACGTGCTCGCGTGCAACAGCACCGCATCCCTCGACGCTTCAAGCACCAAAGAGGCCAACCCAGAAGCCTCCTTCGCCTTGTCCCAAGACCGCCTCAACTCCCACCTTCCCGTTGCAGGTGGTGTCCAGGGCAACTCATCGCCTTCCGCGTCGCGTGAATTCACCAGCGACAAGGCGGTGTGCACAGACCACATGGCAGCCCAACGCGGCACCCACACGGCATTCAAATCTGCACCCCAAAGCGACGCGCGCGTGGCCTGGTGCAACTGAATGGGGAAGCCCTCCGCGTTTTCTTCCCCACTCGGCACGAGCATCATGTAGTTCTGGATGTCGCTGGCATACACCGCCGCATCGCCCGTCCAACCATGGGGAGCTTCCGAGGATTTGACCCATTGGGCTTCCAGGGTATGGCTGGTTTCCAAGCCCAAATCCGGATTTCCCCATTCTTCGCGGTAGTTGTCCCTCAAGCTTCCAAACGCCAACAATTCGGCCAACCCAGGCGCCCGGTTGCCTCGCAGGACATGCAAACCCACCCGGTGGGAAGCATTCACTTCAAAGAGCAGGCCGCAGGCTCCTGACACCATGCCATATTGACGCTCACCTTCCACCCGCAAAGCCTGCGAAGATTCGTCCAACCCTGGCCTGGCCTGCCAAGCCACCCGCTGCAAGTCACCTCGCAACGAGGCAGAAGGACGCAAGCGACTCCCTGGCTTGGAGGTTCTCACGAACACCCCAACGCCTTGAATCGCTGCGTCGGGAATCAAGGACGACGTGGCGTCGACGTAGAGCGTGTCGTTGAGGTTGGTCTTGCCAAATCCCTGACCGCCCAAGGTCCATTCCCAACCACCTGCGTCCTCGCTGTTCTTGTGCGCCCGCAAGTCGATGCGCGTTGATCTCAAGCTCAAATCAAGGTCCGTGTGTTTCAGGGCTTGTTCCTCGTCCAAACTGTCCGGGGTGACTTCGGCCAATTCCTTCCTGTGGTTCAATTGATAACTTGCAGAAGGATGCAACTCCCAAGCGCCCAAGCGGACATGCGCGCCAGCGGTCACGAGATGATCTCCCGATTGTTGGGTTCCGCCCGCCCCAACCAAACCTGCCGTGTTGTAGCACGAGCTGTACGCGCCTTCCCAAGTCCCCCAATCCCTGATGTACCCAAAGCGGCCCTGCGAGTAAAACTGCCTCAACGCGGAGCCTTCCACGGTTTGTCCTGAAGGCAATTGGTATTCTCCAAACCTGTTGACACCAGAAAGGAGAACGTGATGGGATTTGGCGCTTCGCTTTTGGGTCATCCAAGACCCCTGATATCCCCTTGTGTTGCTGTGCGAGGTGAACGACAACTGCGAGAGCCTCCCCTCCTCGGCGAGCGGTCCAGTTGGGACAACATTGAGCACGCCTCCGAACGCGTCCGGTCCGTACAGCAGGACCTCCGGCCCCCGCACGACGTCCATCCGAGACACCCCTTGTTCAGGAAAGAAGATGCCATGCCCTTCCGCCCACGCTTGGCTTTCCACACGCGCCCCCAAGAAAGTGATTCCCACGCGCAACCCCGACAGGCCTCGCATCACAGGACGCATCATCCCTGCGCCAGCCGTCATGAGATGCACGCCAGCCACCGACTTCAACGCTTGAATTCGAGAGGTGGCCGGCACGACGTCAAGCTCTTTCACACTGAGTTCCCGGATCTGGGTGACCGTCGCTTTGTGAGGTCGGTTTGATGCCGTTTGAACGAAGGCAGGCGGAAGCTGCATCTGCGCCTCCTCGAGGACCACGGTGCATCCAAATTGGGGCACCTCCAGAACCAGTGTTTGTTGGACAAACCCGAGGTGCGACACGGTCAGCGTCACGGGCGTCGATCCAGGAGACAGCGAGAACCCCCCATCGTCGTTCGTCAACGCAGCCTCCTCCCCCACCACGCAATAGGCATCCGCGAGGGGACGGCCTTCGGGGTCTGTGACTGTTCCCGTCAGGGTTTGACCCAAAGCGACCAGTGGCAGGAAGGCTGCAAACAAGTTCCACATCCGAAGGGTCCTGGTCATGCGGCAAAAGTACCGGGGAGCCCAGGGGGGATGCGTCAGGATTCTGTCACAAGTAACCACGGAGAAGGCACGTTGAACCTTGACATGGCAGGGGCCGCATCTCTAATTTAGCCACTCACTTTACAATTCTTCCATGTTTTCATCTCGACTCCTGGTGTCCTTGGCGGCCACGATTGTGTGCTCAGTGGCCACGGCCCAATGCGAGGACAGCCTCGCTTGCAACTACCAACCTGGCACCACAGGCACCGCCGAGTGCGTCTACTTCGACACCGACCTCTTTACGCTTGAAGAACAGGATTGGATTCAGCAATTGAATTTCGACGCGTGCGAAACCGGATATTGGGGGTCGTCGGCCATGGCGGTTTCCTTGGAGTTGGATTCTATCAACGGTGGACTCTACTTCAACTTGAGCGAGGAGACCATTGAGACGCTGGACGAAAACGGCTACGGCCCCTTGGCCAACGACCTTCAAACCGTGACAGCCGCTGTGTGCGGCAGCACCATGCATTGGGTCAGCGGCGCAGGCACGTTCGACATTGAATTCGACGGCACGGGCTTCATTCACCCTTTTTGGGGAGGGTTCATCGCGCCGGAAAGCAGCTTCCCAGAGGGATGTTCCATTTGGGGCGCGTGCAACTTCGACGCTTGTGTGTTGCCCGGATCATGGGAGGGGTGTGAATTCCTCGAAGCCTCCGACATCAGCGGAGACACTTTGACCATGGTGGGCGAACCCATCGTGCTCACTTACAACGGCTTGGAGGGCAGCTACCTCGACTGGTGGTCCTCATGCGGCGATGTGGTTTCCGAGGAAGGCTCCATGGACGCCGTGCTCGACCCAGACAGCGAGGGCGCATGCGCTGTGTGCTTGGTCGAATTCACCGCCGACGGTTGCGTCACGGACTCCACGTGCATCGACATCACAGTGCAAGCGTTCAGCGACGTACGTTCCCCATCTGCCGAATGGCTGGTTTCTCCCAATCCTGCACAACACAACCTCACCCTGACTTGGACCAGTGGGGTCTGCGAAGTTGCGGTGCTCGACCGACAAGGCCGGATTGTGTTGACTCAAGGGTTGAGCCCTGGCGCCAACTCCATCGACGTGAGTGCGCTGGATGCAGGACTCTACTTCGTAAGCCCTGAAGGCACGACGCCCCGTCGTTTCGTTGTGCTGCGTTGAGGTTGGCGCGACGAGGTCACCTTTTCCGCGAAGCCCAAACCTGCCAGCCCCAACTCGCCCAGCCCCCAATCATCAACACCCCCCCCAGAGGCGTCACAGGGCCCAAAACGGCTCGGAACGGCGCCCCCATGTCCAGGGTGGCCAGGGCGACCAGCCCCACAATGCTGCCTGAAAACAGTCCCGTGCCGACAACAACCGCGGTGAGCGCACGACGCTGGCCTCGACCTGCGGCAGGTGCCCCCACAAGCGCGGCCCCCATGACCAGCATGTACAAGCAAGCCGTGTCCCACGAAGCCAACCTGGCCAGGGTCAACAGATCTTGCAAGGCATGGGCACCGAGCGCCCCCATCGCAATGCCTGCGGCCAGGAGCAAGGCCCCTCCCACGCGATGACGCTCAATGGGCACGGCTGAGGATTTCGGAGGTGTTGGCGCGGATGGCGTGGGACATGGCGTCCAAGGGCAAATCGTTGTCGTCCACGCCAAAGGGATCTTCGATTTCCTCGGCGATCAGCTCAACGCTAACCAAAATGTAAAACACCAACATCACCACTGGCACGGCCGACCATCCGAAGGTGCTGACGAAGCCCAACGGCAAGGTCACCACGTACAGGAAGATGAATTTCTTCATGAACATGCTGTAGCTGTAGGGAATGGGGGTCTTCAGGATGCGCTCACATGCTCCGAGGA
>DKNS01000197.1 GCA_002469765.1 Flavobacteriales bacterium UBA7382
CGAAACGCAGTACCTCCACATGTCACGCAGGGCTGTCAAACAGGGCCAAACCGTCAAGCAAGGCACGGTGATTGGCTACGTCGGACAAACGGGGCTGGCCACTGGACCCCATGTGTGCTTCCGATTCTGGAAACACGGCAAGCAGGTGGACCATCTGCGTGAGGAATTTCCGCCGTCTGAACCCATCGAAGCCGCAGCTCAACAAGCCTTTGCGGAAGAGGTCAACCGTTTGGAATTGATCAAGGAACAGATTGCCCCCAACGCACAAGGGGTGCGCATCACGACTGTGCCTGGGCCAACAAGGCCGTGAGCGCTTCGCGTTCCTCCGCGGTCATCCTCGGCACGGCATCGTCGCTGTAGTACCACCCAAAAAGCCATTGTTTCAATCCGCTTGGCAATGCCGCGCCCAGCGTGCGCTTGAGTCCGGTCTGGGTCAAAATGCGATTGAGGCTTTCGAACCGAGACAACCCCGCGGTGTTGGCGTTTTGAGCACCCTCGTCGGCCAACAAATCCATGGGTGTGAGCCCTAGCCACTCCTGCAGCATCCACCACGTTTCCTCCAGGCGCAGATCTGCCGATTGCAACACCTTGATTTGCTCAGGGGGAAACACGGCCTTCCAGCGGGCGAGCTGAGCTTCGTAGCGACTCAGCTCCAAGAACAACTCGCTCCTGCCCCAAGACGGATCCGGATGTTTCATGTCCTCCTTGACAGCATCCACCACTGACCCCTTCACAAACCCATATTTGCGGGCCATGAGGTAATGCGAGAAGATGCGTTCCACCGGGTCGCGCAAGCTGACGACAATGCGTGCGTCTGGGTGGTCACGGCGAAGAGACTCTGGCGCGCTGGGGGACCACAAGTACGAGGTGCTGCACTCGCCCACCACGCGGTGCGCGTCCGTCGCCTCTGAAAACAGCCTCGCGTATTCCTCCGTGTCTCGCAGGAACCCCACTTGCCGTTCCGGCAGGGGGTCAGACAGCGCCAAATACTCGGCGTGGTCCAACCTGGTGTTGGCTTTGAACGCCTTGGAAAACCGGCTTGGGTCGAGGTCTGCACGGCTGTGATAGTTGGGCTCCTTGAGGGGGCTGAGGAACACATCAGGATGGCGGTTGAGCCGCGTATGAAGTGTGGTCGTGCCGCATTTGGCCGCCCCAATCACAAAAAAATTCACCCGGTTCAGCGTCCCTTGACTCATGTCTTGTTTCGTTGTGCAAAGCTCCGCAAGACCGCCCAAACCGACAGCCCCAATCGCATGTGAGCGGCCACAGCCGCCGCAACATTCCACAACACCATCGTCGCCGCGGTGGAAGCCGCCGCCCCTAGGATGCCAAAGCGGGGAATGGCCCATATGTTCAGCGCCAAGTTCAGGATGGCCGCCACCCAAACAATCCGCTGAGCCACACGCTCGTGACCAGTCATGTTCAGCAGGTACATCACCGGACCACACAGGGCGTTTACAAGTTGGCCCAACGCCAAACATACCATGCATGCCGCCCCGGCTTCGAACGCAGATCCAAACCAACCGAGCCACCACGCAGGCGCCGCCGCAAGTGCGACAAAGGCAGGCACGCTGAAGACCACATTGAGTCCTGTGGTTTGGGCCAACGCTTGATGCAAGCCTTGGTCGTCTCCCGCGGCGTGGCGTTCTGCAAACCAAGGTGCCGCATAACTGTTCACCGCAGCCTGAACCAACGTGATTACCGATGCAACGCGGAACGCCACCCGATACACCCCCACATCTCCCTCGTCCAAGTAATGGCCCAGCAACAGGGTGTCCGTCCAGCTCATCACCATGAACATGGCCGACCCAAGAAGCATTGGCCACCCTGTGGACAACATGGCTGACCCGCTGTAGACCGAAGGCACCGCGGCGTTTTTGGACCCCCTTGGCAAAGCCCGCTCGACCTGGATCAAGGCTCCTGCACCCACCGCCAGCAAGGCAAACCCAAACGCAGGAACCACATCCAACCCCAGCGCAAGCATCGCTGCCACTGCCAAAGCCGTCAGAATGCCTTGCTGAACCAACGCAAAACCCGCCATGCGACCCAAACCGCGCAGCATCTCAGAAGCCAGACCCCAAAGGGCCATCAAGGGCACACCCCAGGCCACCGCCGTCCACAAACCCTCATCCCCTCCCAAGATGTGTTCAAGCCATGTCCGACTCAACCAAACCAACCCCGCCACAGGCAAGGATGTCCCCAACACCCATACCATCGCCCGGCGGGAGAGTGCGCGCTGCACCCAAGAATGGCCATCCACCTGGGTTGCCGCGAGCCATTTCACCATGACCGCATCCAAACCCAACCGGGAAAACATGGCCGCCATGGTGAGCACCGTCAGCCCCAGCTCAAACTGCCCATAGGCATCGGCACCGTGGCCCCGGCCGACCAGCCATGCCAATGCATACGCCGAGGCCGCGCCGAGAAGCTTGACGGCAAGCATCAAGCCTGAAGAGCCGAGGAGTTTGGACTTCACAGCACAAAGGTAGAACCTTACCTTCACGGCATGTCCCTCAGGCAGGCCCTCGAATCTCGGTTGGCAGCGCGCGTGCTTGCGCGACGCACCTTCCGTCCGGACGAAGGGCTTCACCTGTTCAGCTCCGCGCGAGGTGGAAGCACCTGGCTCATGTCCATGCTGTCCCAACTGCCGGGTGTCGCGCCAATTTGGGAGCCCCTTCACAAAACCAAGGGCGTGGGGCAGGTAGGTTGGGGGGACCGACCCCATGAAAGCGCTTTGGGACCCCAAGCCCGGGGTCACCTCGAAGCGATGATTTCGGGCCGCATGCACAACGCCTGGACATCGTCACGTGCAAGCGCCCACCAATCGCTGCAAGCCCAGCAACTGCTGTTCAAATACGTGAGAGGCAATGCCCTGCTCCCTTGGTTTTTGGAACAGCACCTCAAACACAAGCCCCTGCTCCTGATGCGCCACCCGTTGGATGTGGTCACTTCTCAGGTGCGGGCCTTTGGGCCACGCCCCATGGAGGTCGATCCCAAGGTCGCCTTCCCTGGGCATGTTGCATTGCACCGCGCCTGGCCCGACCTGAAGCACATTGACGACGACGTCGAACGACAACTGCACTTTTGGGCGCTCACGGACGGACAAGTTTGGGAGCGATATGCCGCGGCCGATGACGTGGTGGCAGTGCATTATTGCGATTTGGTCTTGCAGCCTCGGGAATCACTCTGCGGCGTTCTGGACGCTTGGGACTGGCGTCCCCTTGCGCACGATTGGGATGCCGAGGCATTCATCCAGCGCGTCGACCCCAATATATCGAGCGACACCGACTTCAAAGGTGACCGTTTGAACAACCAACAGGCCCAATTGGCCAAGAACGTCGCACGATTGACCCCAGCTAGGAAAGCCCAACTCCAATCCGTGCTCGACATGCACGGCATCGGCCTTTACCACATGGAGGACATCAACCCTGCGCCATCAACGCCAGGCCGTACAGCTTCATCTGCTTGACCATGGCTTGCAGCCCGTTGCTTCGGGTCGGACTTAAATGGCTGTGCAAACCAATGTCGTCCAAAAACGTCAGGTCTGCAGTGGCAATGTCGCTCGCAGGCGCGTCGCTCAGCACCCGTACCATCAACGCGACCAACCCTTTGGTGATGATGGCATCACTGTCAGCGTGAAACACCACTTGGCCTTGCTCGCTCTTCTTGGCGGCCAGCCAGACCCGGCTTTGGCAGCCTTTGATCAGGTTGTCGTCGGCGCGGTCGGCGTCGTCCAGGGGGGCAAGCTCCTTGCCAAGCGAGATGATGTGTTCATACTTCTCCATCCAATCGCCAAACATGGCGAACTCCTCTGAAATTTCTTCCTGACGTGCGTCGATCACTGATGCCATGGCGCCAATTTACGATGGGGCTGAACTGCGGGTGCTCAGCGCAGCATGGAGACCGCCCGGCGCACGCCGGCGGCGAGCCTGTCCACTTCTTCCACGGTGTTGTAGGCCCCGAAGGACGCCCTCACAGTCCCCGGAATGCCCAGCTTGTCCATCAAGGGCTCTGTGCAGTGGTGGCCAGTGCGCACTGCAATGCCCAGTTGGTCCAACAGCGTGCCCAGGTCATACGGGTGCACGCCATCGACCAGGAACGACACCACCCCCGCCTTGCACGGCGCCGTCCCGTAAAACGTCAAGCCGTCGATCTCGGCCAAGACGTTGTGCGCGTGCATGGTAAGCAGGTGTTCGTATCCGGTCAAGGCGGACAGGCCCAAATTGTTCATCCAATCCAGCGACGTTCCCAAGGCGACGCCGCCGCTGATATGCGGAGTGCCGGCTTCGAACTTGTACGGCAACTCGTTGAAGGTGGTCCCCTTCTCGAAGCTCACGGTGTCGATCATTTCCCCGCCGCCACGCCAAGGGGGCATGGCGTCGAGCAGAGCCTCCTTGCCGTAAAGGATGCCGATCCCTGTGGGTCCGTAAGTTTTGTGGCCGCTGAAGGTGTAGAAGTCCACGTCGAGGTCGCGCACGTCCACAGCGAGGTGAGGCACGGCCTGCGCACCGTCGACGAGCACGGTGGCCCCAACCTCATGGGCGCGCTGGGTCCAGTGCTTCACATCGTTGACAGTGCCCAACGCGTTGGAGACATGGGTGAATGCAACCAACTTGGGTTCCCGTCCCAAGTGTGCCTCAAACATCTCTCCATCCAAGGTGCCATCCTCGTTCAATTCAACCACAAGCACTTCCAC
>DKNS01000053.1:0-14500 GCA_002469765.1 Flavobacteriales bacterium UBA7382
CAAGTGCTGTTCAACCAAACCATGTACGAAACCGACTGGAGCCAAGCCATCCGTTCTGGCAACGTGGTTCAAGCGCCCTCCTGGATGTCCGACGGCCTCGCCCGATACGCGGCACGAGGGTTGGAGCCCGAAAGCCAAGAAGCCGTCCTCGACCTCTGCCGCCGCGACGCGTTTCGTCAATTTGAGTTGGCAAGCGGCGAGGAAGCAGCGTTGCTGGGCCAAGCGATGTGGTCCTACGTGGCGGACATTTACGGCCTGCCGACGGTGGCCAACGTGCTCTACATGACCCGGGTGACCCAAAGCGTCGAAAGCGGGTTCCGTCTCGCCACCGGATCCTTCCTGCAGGATTTGGCATTGGAGGTGCAAGCCCACCACCTCCGCCAAGCGCCGGAAGGATACGCCGCAATGTTCCCGCCTTTTCAGGACCGAAAAGACATGCGCAAGGCCAGACGCTCCCTCGGGCCCAGCATGCCGATGTGCCCCGTGGCTCGGATTTCTTATACTCAGTTCCTGCCAAGTCCGGATGGCAACATGGCCGCCTTCACCACCGACGAACGCGGCCAGTTGCGGGTGGGCACTGTGGACCTGGAGAGCGGAGAGCGGACCTGGCACGCCACGTTGGGGCATCGCCTGGACAGGTTGGACAACGAATTGCACCCACGGCTTGCTTGGGGACCTGCAGGCCAACTCCTCTTCTTTTCGGTGGACTTGAAAGGTGCCCCCCACCTTGGGGTCTTGAACCTGGGAACAGGCGTCATGGATCTCAAGGAGTTGTTCCAAATCGACCAAGTGCTTGACATGGCTTGCACCCCCGACGGAAGGTTCCTGCTCATGTCGGCCCTCCAGCACGGCCAGAGCGACCTCTACCGCTACGACATTGTCGCGAACAACCACACCCCCCTTTGGCGGGATCGGTTCGACGATTTGCAACCCGCATTTTGGCCAGGCAGCTCCAAGTTCATGTTCTCATCCAACCGGCCAGACGACACCCTGCGCAACGACCGGCTGGACCACCCCTACCCTGAAGCGCTCGACCTGTACGTGGGAGACCTTGCGGACGATCCAATCACCTTGACCCGTTGGACCGCCACGCCCGACGTGGACGAGCGTCACCCTCAACCTCTGGAGGGATTGGAATTCCTGACCATGACCACCGACGATTCGGGAACGAGAGGGTTGGGGTTTGGGTGGCGAGACAGTTCGATTGTGGCCGTCGACACCGTGGTGCGTTACCGGACGTTCACCCAATTCCGTGACGCCTTGCCCTTGGCCGTTTCCGGCGAGATGCCCGTGATGGGCAAGGACTTCACCCACGTCATGGCCATCCGAGGAGGTCGGATGCAGTGGACAGAAGTCCCCATGCCTGACTTGTCTGTGCTCCACGCTTCGTCAAACCTTGTGCAGAAGCCTTCTATGTCCCTTCCTTTTCCCACGGAATTGCCTTCTTGGGAACAACCCTGGGCCAAAGCTGAAATCAACTTCCGGGAGTACGTCTTCGAGTCAGAACGTGAGGCAGCCCAGAATGCTCAACCGACCCAGACGGCAGAATCTGTGGTGCAACCACATTCCCCGCTCACCCCCAAAAACAGCCGCCTGAACTTCGCCTTGGACAAAATCCAAACCCGCTTGAACAACACTTTTGGCTCCAACTTTTACCAGGCGTACAATGGGACGGTGAACGCCCAGCCCGGACTGGGGAACGCCTCCGAGTTGCGCATCAGCGACGTCATGGATGACAAGCACATCGTCGGCGGCTATACGATTCCTGCGAATTTCTCCAACACGTTTTTTGGGCTCGCTTACCTGGACCTTGAGCGACAAGTGGACCGCATTCTGTCCTTAGAACGCCAAACCACGGCCCGCGTGGGTCCGCAATCGGGCCAATTGGTCGAAACGGCAACACACCTGTTGAAGCGAGAATGGCGCTGGGCCTTTGACGAAGTGCGCAGTTTGCGCTGGGGGGTGGCGTTGCGGTTCAACCACGACGTGGTCCAAGGAACCGACCTGTTTTCAGCAACAACTCCAAATGGCACAGGAGAGCAACTGGGTCTGCAAGTCGCCTTCGTGCACGACGACACGCGCAGCCCGCGGTTGAACATTCGACACGGCCTGCGAGCCCGTGTGTGGGCCGAGATGTTCGTCGACGGGGTGGCCACCGCATCGGCCGCCGGAGGTGAATTGACGGGGCCGGACCAAGGCTGGACTTTTGGCACTGTCGGGTTCGACGCCAGGCGGTACGTCCCGTTGGTGGGGCCAAGCATTTTGGCCCTTCGGCTGGCCGGCGATTGGAGCATTGGCCAGCGCAAGCTGCTGCACATGCTCGGCGGGACCGACAACAGCCTATCTCTGCAGGGAAACGCGAACACCCCTGTCGACCCTGACATCCCCTTCGCGTACCAAGCTCGCATTGCCCCGCTGCGTGGCTTCCAGAGCAACGTCCGGAACGGCGCCAACGTCGCCCTCGCCAACGCCGAGGTGCGGGTGCCTGTGTTCTTCAAAGGAGCGGGGCGGTCTGATTTTCTCAAGCACCTGCAAGCTGTGGCCTTTGCCGATGTTGGCGCGGCGTGGACAGGACTTCATCCCTACACCGACGAAAACTCCTTCAACTTTGTCACCGTGCAGTCCAACCCCATCACCGTCACGGTCAGCAACAACCGAGAGCCGGTGCTTTACGACCTGGGCTTTGGACTGCGGTCCAAGCTGCTCGGGTATTGGGTCGCGGCCGATTGGGCCTATGGCGTGGACGACGGAATCACCCTGCCACGACGCTTCACTTTGTCCCTGAATTTTGATTTTTGACGCCATGGATCCCCTCACCCTTTTCACGTTGTTGCTTATAGGGCTGTTTGCAGGCATCGCCTCTGGCTTTGTAGGTGTCGGCGGCGGCCTCATCTTGGTGCCCGCCATGGTGGCTTTCGCAGGCCTGGGCCAACACGCCGCCCAAGGCACGAGCCTGGCCATGATGTTGCCGCCAGTGGGCATCTTGGCCGTCATGCAATACCACAGAGCGGGCGAGGTACACTGGGCCTATGCGTTGGTGCTTTGCGTGACCTTCGTGGCCGGCGCTTGGGGCGGATCCAAAATGAGTCTCAAGCTTTCCGAAGCTTGGGTGAAGCTCGTGTTTGGTCTGGTCATGCTGTACGCCTCCATTCGCATGCTGTTTGACGCGTGGTCCCAACTCAAACCCACCCTCTTCCCATGAGCCTTCTCGCGCGCATCCAAGCCTTGGCGGCAGAGCACCACGCAGAATGGGTCGGCATTCGGCGCCATTTGCATGCCCACCCAGAATTGTCCTTTGAGGAACACCACACCATGGCCTACGTGTCAGCCACCCTCAAGGCTTGGGGGGTGGAACACCAAACCCACGTGTCGGGCACGGGCATTGTCGCGCACGTTCACGGCCAGCAACCGGACTCCCGGACCGTGGCCTTGCGCGCCGACATGGATGCCCTTCCCATCACGGAAGCCAACGAAGTCGACTACGCGTCCACCAACCCAGGCGTCATGCACGCCTGTGGACACGACGTCCACACCACTTCGCTGCTTGGGGCGCTGCGCATCCTTCAACTGACGTCAGACGGCTGGACGGGCACCGTGCGCTGCATCTTCCAACCCGGAGAAGAGCGCATCCCTGGAGGGGCAAAGGGCATGGTCGCCGCCGGCGTGTTGACCAACCCTGAACCGGTGGGCATTTTTGGGCAACACGTGTTTCCAGACCTGCCTGCAGGGCACGTTGGGGTGCGGGGTGGTGCCTACATGGCATCGGCCGATGAGATTCACCTCATCGTGAAAGGAAAAGGAGGTCATGCTGCCTTGCCGCACAAGTGCCGAGATGCAGTGTTGGCTGCGTCCAATGTGGTCGTGGCCGCTCAGCAGCTCGTGGCCCGATTGTGCCCACCAGGCCAACCCTCCGTCCTGTCGTTTGGCTTCATGGAAGCCCTGGGGGCAACCAACGTCTTGCCCAATGAAGTCCGGTTGAAAGGAACCTTCCGCGCCATGGACGAAACCTGGCGCACCCAGGCCCACGAGGCCTTGGAAGCGTTGATTGATGCGACGTGCAAGGCCCACGGCTGTGAGGCCGATCTGGACATCCGCAAGGGCTACCCTGCCGTGAACAACCACGTGGGCATGGCCAACGCATTCAAGGCTGTGGCCTGCGAATACCTAGGGGCAGAGCTCGTACACGACCTCGACATTCGCATGACAGGTGAAGACTTCAGTTACTTCGCCAACGAAATCCCTGGATGCTTCTACCGGTTGGGCACAGCCTCTCCTGAACCAGAAAACGACTTAGGCACACACGGGCTGCACACGCCGAGGTTCGACGTGGATGAAGAAGCGCTGAAAGTGGGAACGGGATTGATGGCCTATGCCGCCGCAATCGCCGCGTGGTAAAGTCAGTGCGCGACCTCAGACATGAACTTGATTTTGGCGAGTCGCAACTCCTCCTCGGAGTAGGCGTCGTCGAATTCCTCAGTCGCCGAGGTCAACCCATCATCTTCAGATTCTGAGAAGAAATCGAACAACTCCTCCATGCACTCTTCGTCCAGAGACTCCTCCAAGATGTGGTCGAGGTTCAGCTTGGTGCCTGCCCCCACAATCTTTTCAATCTCGTCGAGCACCTGATCTCGATTGCCATGAATGCCTGCGGCGATGTCGTCAAGGCCCAGCTTGCGGTCAAGCAACTGGATGATGGTGACCTTGTGCTTGGACTTGGCAGCGCTGCTCCGAACGAGCATCGCCTCTGACTTCACGATGCCTTCTGCCTCCACATGCTGGGCAATCAACCCCAAGAAGGGAGCCCCGTATTTGGCGGCTTTGCCCGAGCCCACCCCCGTGATACGCAGCAATTCGTCAGGTGTGGTGGGATAATGCGTGGCCATTTCGTCCAAACTAACGTCCTGGAAGATCACGTAGGGTGGCAGCTCTTTGTCTGCACTGACCTCTTTTCGAAGGACCATCAACAGATCTCGGAGCTTGGGGTCCAGCACCCCTCCAGCCGAGCCTCGGGTTTGTACCAAAGAGTCGCCGGCGTCCGTCTCGCTGAAATCGCGCTGCTTGGCCAGCATCAAAGGCTGAGGATTGGACAGGAAATTCATGCCCTTGTCCGTCAAATGAAGCACTCCGTAGGTCTCCACCTCTTTTCTTAGGTAATTCAGCACGATCAACTGGCGGAAGATGCCCTGCCAGTGGTCCAAGCCTTCCTCTTCACCGCGGCCCCAAAACGCGCTTCCAACAGCCCCATAATCCTCCATTTGGCGGTTTTTGGTGGCGGTCAACAGCGCGGTGTAGAAGACCATGCGGTGCTTGTTTTTGTGTTCCAAAACTGCACTCAACACCAGGTGTGCGTCCTCTTGACGGTCCTCCAACTTAGGTGGGTTGTGGGTGTTGTCGCAATGCTTGGCGCCTGGGCCATTCACTTCGTCAAACTCCTCGCCGAAGTAGTGCAAGAGAAACTTGCGCCGGCTCGTGGCAGTTTCCGCGTAAGCCATGACTTCCTGCAACAACTGCATCCCCACCTCTTGCTCCGCAATGGGCTTGCCTTGAAGGAATTTCTCCAGCTTGTCGATGTCTTTGTGACTGTAAAACGCGATGCAATGGCCTTCCCCTCCATCCCTTCCTGCGCGTCCCGTTTCCTGGTAGTAGCTCTCTAAAGACTTCGGCATGTCGTAGTGCATGACGAATCGCACATCCGGCTTGTCAATGCCCATCCCAAATGCGATGGTCGCCACGATGACGTCCACGTCCTGCATGAGGAATTGGTCCTGAATCTTGCTACGCAGGTTGCTGTCCATTCCGGCATGGTACGCCAGCGCCTTGACGCCGTTCACGCGCAGGGTTTCCGCGATCTGCTCCACGCGTTTGCGGCTCAAGCAATACACAATGCCGCTTTTTCCCGCGTGTTGAAGGCAGTGGCGTACGATTTGTTGAAGGGCGTCCTTCTTCGGACGCACCTCGTAAAACAAATTGTCCCGGTTGAAGGACGCCTTAAGCACCACGGCGTCCGTCATGTCCAAATTCTTTTGGATGTCCAACTGAACTTTCGGGGTGGCCGTGGCCGTCAACGCCATGATGGGGACGTTGGCGATGTCTTTCACAATCGGCTTGATGCGGCGATATTCTGGGCGGAAATCGTGTCCCCACTCTGAAATACAGTGGGCCTCGTCAACCGCCACAAAACTGATGTTCACCGAACGCAGGAACGCAATGTTTTCCGCTTTGGTGAGGCTCTCGGGGGCGACGTACAACAGCTTGGTCCATCCCTCTGCCACGTCGCGTTTCACCTGCTCAGCGTCTGCCTTGCTCAACGACGAGTTTAGAAAGTGGGCGACGCGTCGGTCTTCGTGGTGGCCGCGAATCGCATCCACTTGGTTCTTCATCAACGCAATGAGCGGGCTGATGACAAGGGTAACCCCATCCATCATCAACGCCGGAAGTTGGTAGCACATCGATTTGCCGCCACCGGTCGGCATGATCACAAATGTGTCACGTCCGTCCAGCACGCTTCGGATGGCATGTTCTTGCTCACCCTTGAATTCATCGAATCCAAAAAACGTCTTCAGCGCCTCTTGAGGCGCCAAGTCGACCAGGCTCATCGGTTGGTTTTAGCTTTGCAAAAAGAAAGATACACACCTGGTCGACTCCAGCAAGCACCAAAAGCAATATTTATGTCAACATGACAACTCGCCCAGAACCCCATTCCGGCAAACACACGCTGACGTTGGCCGCCCAAGCGCTAAGCCAAGCCGCTGAACGCATAGGAGATGACTTCGACAATGCGGTTCGATTGCTGGCGAAATCCGCTGGGAAAATTGTGGTGACGGGGGTTGGCAAAAGCGCCCACGTCGCCGCCAAAATCGCCGCGACACTCAATTCGACAGGGAGTTCTGCCATGTTTTTGCATGCCGGCGAAGCGCTTCATGGCGACCTCGGGGCGGTGCAACAAGACGATGTGGTGGTGTGCCTGTCCAAAAGTGGCCGCAGCGACGAAGTGACTCAACTTCTGCCTTCCATCGCCCAACGAGGCTGTCCGCTTGTGGCCTTGACAGCAAATCCAGATTCACCTTTGGGTCAAGCCGCCCGTGTCGTGTTGGATGTGTCTGTGCCAGAAGAAGCCTGCCCCTTGGACCTGGCCCCAACCACAAGCACCACCCTTCAACTCGCCATGGGCGACGCGTTGGCCGTCGCTCTGATGGCCGCGAACGCCTTCCAGGCGGAGGATTTTGCAGCCAACCATCCTGCGGGAAGCCTGGGCAAGAAATTGACCTGGACCCTGGCCTCGCTGGTGGACCCCGCGCGGCGACCTGCGGTGACTTCCGACGCCTCTTTGGCCACCGTACTGGAGTCCATGTCCCTGGCGCGGTACGGCGCTACGGTGGTTTGGGCGAAAGAAGCATCAGGCCAAATCGGTGGAATTGTCACCGACGGCGACTTGAGACGGGCGCTGGCTCAAGGGACCTTGACCGACATGACTGCTGAGAACCTTGCCAACCCCCACCCCCACATCATGCAGGCCCATGAATTGGCGGCCCACGCGGTGGACTGGATGAAGACTCGCAGCATCAGCCAAATCGTGGTGATGGAGGGAGAACGCTACGCAGGCATGGTTCATCTCCACGATTGCCTGCGCGAAGGCCTAGGTTGACCGACATTTGCGCCATGGCCCTGGACCAAGCCCATGACGAAGCCCAAATGGGGTTTCTCGACCATCTCGAGGAATTGAGGCGGCGCCTGTTTGTGTCTGCTGCGGCGATTCTGGCGGCGGGCATCGGGATATTTGTGGGGAAAGACTGGGTGTTCGACCGCATCCTGTTTGGCCCAAGGAATTTGGACTTTGTGAGCTACCGCGGCTGGTGCGCCTTGTCCCATGCCATCGGTTCTGGAGACGCCCTTTGTGTGGAACGCATCTCCTACGAATTGATCAACACCACCATGCTGGGCAACTTCTCGGCGCACTTGATCGTCAGCGCCGTAGGGGGAGTGATTGTGGCGTTCCCAGTCCTCATTCACCAGGTTTGGGCGTTTGTGAAACCCGCCATGAAAGCCCAAGAACAGAACGCTGCGCGCGGCGCCGGTCTCGCCTCCTCCGTGCTGTTCATGATGGGGGTTGCGTTCGGGTATTTTGGCATCGCCCCACTCAGCTTGCAATTCCTGGGCAACTACGAACTCGGCGACGTGGCCTCACGCATTGCGGTGATGAGCTATGTCAAGACTGTGGCGAGCATCACCCTGGCTGCGGGAATCGTCTTTCAACTCCCGGTATTGGTCTACTTCCTGAGCAAGGCTGGCCTCGTGACGGCGGCCACCCTGAAGTCATACCGTCGGCACGCCCTGGTAGGCATTTTGGCGCTGTCGGCCGTGATCACACCACCAGATGTGACAAGCCAGATTCTGGTGTCGCTGCCGGTGCTGCTGTTGTACGAACTGGGCATTTGGATTGCCCGTCGCCAGGACAAACGACGCGTGCCCTGATGCCCCAATTCCTGGCATGCTGCCTCACCCTGTTGCTCGCCCTGCCTTTGTGGGGCCAAACCGCCGTCACAGGCCGGGTCTTTGATGGCGAATCAGGGCAACCCCTCCCCTTCGTCAACGTCAGCTTCGCAGGATCCAACCTCGGCACGATGACCGACGCGGAGGGGCTCTACAACCTGGAGGCTGGCATCGAAAGGGTCACCAAAATGATGGTGTCCACCCTCGGCTACCAAAGTCAAACCATCCCGCTTCAACGCGGGGTGCCCCAGGTGATCAACGTGGCCCTAAAGGCACGCAGCGTGGACCTGCAAGCAGCAGAGGTGAGGCCAGATCGAAAGGCCAAGAACCCCGCCAAGCCATTGATGCAGCGTGTGGCGGAAGCCAAGAAGGTCAACGATCCGTCGTCCATCCCTGCGTTGAAATACGACTTCTACGAGCTGCTCGAAGTGGCCGTCAACGACTATCCCAAGAAATGGCCAGAGCGAAAGGTGTGGGGACCATTCACGTGGGTGTGGGACCAATTGGACTCGAGCGAAAATCGGATCGCGTTGCCCATGTTTGCCACCGAGATGTCCGGGACGATGCGCACCTCCAAGCGTCGGCGGGAAAAACGCATCGAAGCGGCAAGGGCCACCTGGCTTCAAGACGGGGAGAACACTGCAAGTGTGCAGTCCGAATTCCTGAACATCAACCTGTACGAGAACCAACTTCTGTTGTTGGACCGGGCCTTTACAAGTCCCTTGCACGACCGTGGCAACGTGCACTACCGCTATTACATCCTGGACACCTTGGACCTCGGGGGGCGTCCGTGCTTCCAAATGGCTTTTGTGCCCCGCCGACGAAGCGAATTGACCTTTGAAGGAGAGATGTGGATCGACACTTTGAGTCTAGGCTTGAAGCACGTGGAGGCCAAAATCAGCGAGGGCGCCAACATCAACTTCGTTCGAAACTACACATGGAGCCAGACCTACGAACTCGACGCAGGGCGATGGGTGTTGGCCCGCGAGGAAAATCTGGCAGACATCAGCCTACGGGAAGGAGGGATGGGGATTTACAGTCACCAGACGATCGTCAACCACAACTTCGAACAAGCCACAAGCTGGCCCGACTCGGTCTGGACGAGCGGCCGTGACATGAGCTTCGCCAAAGGCTCACACGAAGTCCTTGAGTCCACTTGGCAAGACCTGCGGCCCGAACCGATTCCCGCCCGGGCCAAGCGAACGTACTGGATGGTCGACTCCATCCAAACCATGCCGCAATACAAGTTCCTTGAGGGTTTTGCCATTCTCGCCGGTACGGGACACATCATCACAGGCCCTTTGGAGTTTGGGCCCTTCTACGACACCTACAGCACCAACCCGATTGAGGGAGAGCGCTTCAGTTTGGGAGTGCAAACCAGCAACGACTTCTCCCGCAAACTTTGGCTGCGCTCCTTCGTGGCCTACGGGACTTTGGACCGCCGGTGGAAGTACGGCGGGTTTGCCGAATGGGTTCTGCGCAAGACCCCGCGCACCGAAGTGTTTGTGGAACACATCCAGGACATGGACCAGCTCGGCATGATGGGGTTCTTCGACCAAGGCAACGGATTGAACAGCGCGCTGCAGCTCAACGACCAAACCCGCCTCACCCAAGTGACCCGCACTGAAATGAGCATGCTGCACGAGTTCGGTTCCGGGTGGACCCAGTCCGTGGAACTTCGTCATCGCTCTGTGGCCGCCACCGACACGGTGCGGTTCATCCGAGAGAGCGACCCCACGGGGCTGTCCCCCTTGGTGACGGCCGAGCTGACCCTTCAAACGCGTTACGCACGGAATGAAAAATTCCTTGCTGGGGCATTCGAGCGCATGAGCCTCGGATCGCGTTGGCCCATCCTGACAGCCACGGTGACGTTGGGACTTCCGAACATCGCTCAAAGCGAATTCAATTACCAACGCTGGACCCTCGATGCCGAGGGCACCCGACGCTTTGGCCCCTTGGGCAGGGTCGAGTGGTGGACGCAAGGGGGCATGTACACGGGCAAGGCCCCTGTTCTTTTGACCGAATTGCAACCGGCCAACGAAACCGCCTTGAGCATCAACGAAGCCTTCAACCTCCTTCGGTTCATGGAATTTGCCAGCGACCGTTGGTGGCGATCCTACGCCGAATGGCATGGGGAAGGCATCGTGCTGGGACGGCTGCCTCTGATTCGTGGGTTGGGACTTCGTGAAGTCGTTGGCGTCAAGGCTGTGCGAAGCACTTGGGATGCCCGCCATGAAGACGTCACCGACATGCCCTCCACAACGTCGGGCTTGGACGGGTGGTACGGCGAAGCAGTGTTTGGGGTGGAGAACATCTTCAAAGTCCTGCGCCTCGACCTCCACCGCAGGATCACGCCAAGCGTCCCGGGCATGCTCGATCCCTGGGGTTGGCGGGTGGGGCTTGGGTTCGAATTGTGACCGCGCTCCCCGACCTTTGTACCATGGCCTCAGACCTCGTCGCCCACAACCTTGTGAAGATCTACGGCAAACGCACCGTGGTGGACCACGTGTCATTCAGGGTCGCACCAGGCGAAGTTGTGGGGCTGTTGGGGCCCAACGGGGCAGGCAAGACCACAAGCTTTTACGCGGTGGTGGGCTTGGTTCGTCCCGACGGAGGCAAAGTCACCCTTGGAGACGACGACTTGACCCGAGACCCCATGCACGTCCGCGCCAGGAAAGGTGTGGGGTATTTGCCCCAAGAACCCAGCGTCTTCCGCAAACTCAGCGTGGAAGACAACATCGCGGCCATCCTCGAATTGCAAGGGTTGGACAAGGTTGAAGCATCCGACAGACTGGAAGCCCTCGTGGACGAATTCAACCTTCAAAAGGTCCGGAAAAGCATGGGCGACGTGCTGTCAGGTGGCGAGCGCCGGCGCACTGAAATTGCGCGCGCCCTGGCGTCCAACCCCGCCTTCATCCTGCTCGACGAGCCCTTCGCCGGCGTGGATCCCATCGCCGTGGAGGACATCCAGCGCATTGTGGATCAATTGAGACACAAGGGCATTGGCGTGCTCATCACCGACCACAACGTGCAAGAAACCCTGCACATCACGGACCGGGCGTACCTCTTGTTTGAGGGAAAGATTTTGAAAGAAGGAAGTGCCGAAGAGCTCGCAGCCGACGACACCGTTCGCCGCGTTTACCTGGGACAAAACTTCACCCTCAGGCCACGCCCCGCGCGCTGAGTTGCGCGTCCAGCAACCGGGCAACGTACTTGCCCATCACGTCAAATTCCAAATTCATGGGCGCACCCACCGGGGTCCTGTGAAGGTTGGTGTGTTCCCACGTGTAAGGAATGATGGCCACTGAAAATTCCCCAGGGGCGCTGTCCACCACCGTAAGGCTGATGCCTGCGAGCGCAATGCTGCCCTTGGGCACAGTGATCCACTCCGGGGCCACAGGATGGGCCATCCTCAAAATCCAGCTCCCATCTTGTTCTTCCACCGCCGTCAGTGTGCCTGTGGTGTCGACATGGCCCTGGACCACATGGCCGTCGATGCGGTCTCCCACCTTGGCGCAGCGCTCCAAATTGAACACATGCCCCACTTCGACATGGCCGAGGTGCGTCTTCTTCAACGTTTCGTCGATTGCAGTCACCGTGTACACGTCGCCGTCGAGGTCCACCACCGTGAGGCACACGCCGTCGTGGGCCACGCTTTGGTCGATTTGCAATTCGGAGGTGAATGGAGCCTTCACGGCCAGATGAACGTTCGTGCCCTCCTTGCGGAGTCCCACCAATTCTCCTTGCGCTTCAATGATGCCTGTGAACATGAAACAAAGCTACGCGCGGCTGGGGTCAATCGGTGGTCACCCCTGTCCCACTGACCACATGAAGTTCATGGACGAATCGCTCCGGGACAATGCCCTCCAACCTCCTCGTGTACGCCGTGACGGCGCACGTGTACACCCCGTCAGACACGGCCTCGCCAGTCGCCATGTGCGAGCCATCCCAACCCACGTCGGGGTCGCTCGTATGGAAAACAAGCTCTCCCCAACGGCTGAGGATGCGCACGTCCACGCTGTCGATGAATTTCCAAGGAAACGCTTGAAATTGATCGTTGGTGCCGTCTCGGTTGGGCGAGAAAATGTTGGGCAGGAAATAAAAGGGGCAGTTGTCGACACAGACGGTGTCCAGAGCAAGCCCTTCGTTGCGCCGGAGGTTGCCGTCAGGGCCAGGCATCAAGCTGTCGAGGGCGGTCACCGTGAAACATCCTGCAATCGTGCCCAAGACATTGCCCTCGTTGAACACCTCCGAGAGGGTCTCGACGTCTTCCACGTCTTTCCAAATCTCCAGCGATTCGCCCAAAAAAGGGGCCCATCGAATCCGGTACGCCAAGATGTCATCCGATTCACACCCTTCCGGACGTGACCAGGAGAGGGTGTCGCGTTCGTGCTCGCAGGAAGGCTGCACGTCAAAATCCAATGCGCAAGGCAGCGTGTAATCGAAAGGGGTCCCACACGCCTCTTGGCTCACATTCTCCAGCGGAGACTCTGTCGAGGGGTCGTCGTAGCGTCCGAGGGTGGTGACGCGGTAACAGTATGCCTGGCCATTGACCAGGTTTGTGTCCAGGTAAAATGGCGTCGCCACCGTGTCCAACACCTCGTAGGCCCCACCAGTGGGCCTCTTTCGTTCAACCACGTAATGTTCCACCGCCCAGGGTGCATTCTGGAAAATGTCCAGCCTAAGCTCGTTGTCGTCTGGGGTGAATGCCAGCCATGGTGTGGACGCGGCGGGTGGCAATCCCACCGACGTGGCAGCACTGGCCAACGTCACGTCGAATTCCCACGCCGAGGACTCGGTGTCCAACCCGTCCAACGTCACGAGCGTATCCAAATCATGAAGAACCGTCGACGCCTCAGACGACCAAAGCACCTCCTTGGGACCGCCCGTTCCATCCACGGCAGCACCTTGCAAAGTGTAGGTGTAAGGGCCAGGGAAGGCGGCCGTGTCCAATTCGGTGGGCGGCGACCAGCCCACGAGCACAGAAGCCAATGGGCCCGTGCTCGTCACGGAGGCCCGGGTCATGACGGGGACATCTTTTTTGATCCGGCCGCATGATTCCTCACTCGCCAACGACAACGCGCCATCCGCATATCGGGTCACCACTCGGTAGCAATAGGTGACCCCAAAACTGAGGTCCACCTCGTCCACCCACCCCATGGAAGCCAACTCGTCAACCGTGCCCACCAGGGTGTACCCCACTCCATTTGGGATGCCGGTCTCACACAGCGCGGGTTCCCAATCTGTCTCGTCCAAGGACCTGCGTCGGTGCACTTCGTACGCCCCGCCTGACACTTGGGACATCGGCAACGCATCCAAACACGGGGTGGGCGTCCACGTGATTTGCAAGGTGTACCCTTCCGGGTTCACGCCGACTTCCGCGACGGGGGGTGACACCACGGTGATTTGTCGAGTTTCGAGGTCGGACAAGGGTATGGGGCTGGCCAAATCTTTGGCTTTGAAGACCACTTGGTGGGGCTCTGCGCGGACCTCGGCGCAGGTCGGCGACCATGTGAAGGTGCCCAGCCCGTTCCCCCAATACGTGAAGTCCCCGGGATGGTCAACTTCTGTGAGCGCCCCGCCCACCGCCGTCAGGGTGACAGGATGGTTGTCGGGGTCCGAGGCCAGCACGTCAAAAGCCAAATTGGTCCCGGCCAGCACACATGTGTCCGCCATGGGCACCAGCTCGGGAGGCTGATTGGCGCATAGCTGGACGTCGATTTGGATGTCACGCACCACCTCGCCAACCTTGCGAAGCACCCCGTTGATGGGACGCCATTCTTCAATGCGGATGGCCACGTTGTACTCGCCCACCAACTGAGGGGTGGTCCAAGTGAGGTCCCCCGTCTCTGGGTCAATCGCGAACTCGTCCTCCCCCGGACTCACCTCGTCCGGAAAGACGTAGGTCGGGATGGGGTCGCCGTTGAAACCACGACACGGCACCAAACTGTAGGTCAACACATCGCCGTCGGGGTCGTGGGCGGCCGGGTTGTGAATCCACGGCTGGTTC
>DKNS01000053.1:14887-30843 GCA_002469765.1 Flavobacteriales bacterium UBA7382
GGGTCGACAATGAGCAAGGATCGAATGGCGAACGGCGTGTCCACCGAGCCCACCATGTTGAGCACTCCCTCGTTGCGGTTGGGGTCTTCCACAGAAAGCTCGTACACCCCGGGGCCCCCGTAGGTGTGCGTGCCCCGGTAGGTGTTCACCTGAACGTTGCCGCCGAGTTGGCTCACGGGCAATTCGCGCGCCAAACTGTCAAGGTCGGCCCCCGTTTCGTCGCCCCACCGCAAAAACAAAAAAGGTCGGTCCGCCAAGGCGTCGGACTTCGTGTATGTCGTGATGACCACTTCGTAGGTCAACCCTTGAACGTGGGTGTACGTGATCTCGCCAGCGCGGTTGTGGGTCGCCCATCCCATCGTGGCGTGAACGACCATGACCCACGTCATTGCCACCCACGTTCGCCACCTCACGAGAACGGGGACGGACAGGATTGGATTTTGGCGTAAAGTCATGGAAAGACCAAGGTACTCGTCGCTACCTTTGACCAACCTCCATGAGCTCCAAGAATTCAAAAATCAGGGTTGGCATTTCCTGCGGCGACCCCAACGGCATCGGGTTGGAAGCGCTGGCCGACGCCTTCCGCGATGAGCGCACCCTCGCAGGCATTGTGCCTGTGGTCTTTGCCCCGCGTGGCCTTGCAGAGCGTGCTTTCGAAAACATCGATTGGAACGAGGTGGGGGATGTGTCGGAAGCACGCTCGGGCCAGATCAATGTACTCGACTTTGAGGCGGGCGACTTCAACCATCAACCCGGTGAGGCGACCCAACAAGCCGGTGCCGTGGCCATGGAAAGCCTGCAACGCGCCGTGGGTCACTTGGCCAAGACCGCCGTGGACGTGCTTGTCACGGCGCCCATCAACAAGGACACCATCCGACAGGCGGGCTTCTCATTCCCTGGCCACACCGAATACCTCGCGAGCGAGGCCGGCGTGGACGACGTGCTCATGCTGCTTTGTTGCGAGGGACTTCGGATTGGCATGGTCACCGGCCACGTCGCGTTGAAAGACGTGAGTGCGCAGTTAACACCAGACCGCATCCTGACCAAGTTGCGGTTGATGAACAACTGTTTGATCCGGGACTTTGGCATTCCCACGCCAAGGATTGCCGTGTTGGGGCTGAACCCCCATGCCGGCGACAACGGCATGATGGGCGACGAAGAGAAGCGCATTTTGGCCCCTGCCCTGGACAAAGCCAAAGGCGAAGGCATCGAGGCCATGGGGCCATACGCCGCCGACGGCTTCTTCGGTTCAGGGGCGTTCAAGCACTTCGACGGGGTGCTCGCCATGTACCACGACCAAGGCCTTGCGCCTTTCAAGGCTCTGAGCTTTGGACGGGGGGTGAACTTCACCGCGGGCCTGCCCATTGTGCGGACCAGCCCAGACCACGGCACCGGTTTTGACATCGCCGGGCAAGGAAAAGCCCAAGGCGCCTCCATCCGAGAAGCCATCCGCCTGGCATGCGACGTGCGGAAGCACCGCCTCGAACACCGGGAATTTGCTGGAAACCCCCTCGAAATCGCGCCACCCAAACCCGAGTACAGGGGGCGTGGACGAGGTTGAGGCCCGCAAGGGTTGGCAAATCCACCCGGTTTGGCTAACTTTGCACTCCCCAAAAATTGGAGGACATGGATTTGATGGCCGATTACCGCATCCCGTTTGTGGGTTTGAAGCCTGGAAAACATGAATTCCAAATGCGTGTGGACCCGGAGTTCTTTGCTTGTTTTCCCCATTCCGACGTGGATCAAGTCCATGGAGAAGTGCATGTGGAGTTGGACAAACTCGACACCACCATGACCCTTCGCCTGGACCTCGACGCCCAACTCACCGCTCCATGCGACCGATGCTTGGACGACGTGAACATCCCACTTGCAAGCAGCGATCGCATCTCGATCCGCTTTGGAGACAACACGATGTTGGAAGACGACTTGTGGATTCTTGGCACCAAGGAGTACGAATTGGATCTGGCGCACGCCATTTTCCAACTGGTGCTCCTGGCAAAACCCTCCCGAGTCATCCACGAAAAGGAAACCGATTGCGACTTCAGCATGACTGAGTGGCAAGACGATTCTGCGCAGGATGGAGAAGACGGCGATGACATCGACCCACGCTGGGCAGCATTGAAACGACTCGACAACTAACGCACCATGGCACATCCCAAAAGACGGCAGAGCAAAACGCGCACGCGAAAGCGCCGCACCCACGATGCTTTGACTCCTCCCAACGTGAGCACCTGTCCAACCACGGGTCAGGCGCATCTTTCTCACCGTGCCCACTGGCACGAAGGCAAGCTCTACTACAAGGGTAAGGTGGTGATGGAGCGCGACGAAGCGTAACTGCCCGAATTCTTCTCGTCATTTATGGGCGACACGAAAAAGGATTCCAAATGGAGTCCTTTTTTCATGTCGCAACTTTTCCACGGAACCCGTTGAAGACTCACACGTTGACGGACTTTCCCCCTCAGAAGAGCCCTCTACCTTTGGCCAACTCTGAACTCCACACCGATGCCTGCAGCCATCACATGCGTCTCGGGATATTTGCCTGAAGACAAGCTCACCAACCTCGACCTGGAAAAAATGGTCGACACCACCGACGAATGGATCCGGACCCGTACGGGCATCCAAGAACGTCGCATCCTCAAGGATCCCAACAAAGCCACGTCGGACATGGGCGCAGAAGCCGTGAAGTCTTTGTGTGCCAAGTCTGGACTGGCCCCTGAGGACATCGACATCGTCGTCTGCGCCACCGTGACACCCGACATGTTGTTCCCTTCCACCGCCAACCTCATTGCCCACAAAGCGGGCGCAACGAAGGCGTGGGGGTTTGACCTGTCTGCGGCATGCAGTGGCTTTTTGTTCGCCTTGACCACTGGTGCCCAATTCGTGGAAAACGGCACCGCCAAAAATGTGGTTGTCGTAGGGGCCGACAAAATGAGCTCCATCGTCGATTACACGGACCGAACCACATGCGTCCTCTTTGGAGATGGTGCAGCCGCCGTGTTGTTGCAACAGGACGAAGGCGACTGCGGAATCATCGACAGCCAACTGTACTCGGATGGCGCTGGAGGAGATTACCTATGCATGAAGGCAGGAGGATCCCTTCGCCCCGCGAGTCATGAAACGGTGGACGCCAAGCAACACTTCCTTTACCAGGACGGCCAGCCTGTGTTCAAGGCAGCGGTCACCAACATGGCCGACGTGAGCTACGAGGTGATGGAGCGGAACAACCTGACTGCGGAGGACGTAGCTTGGCTTGTGCCCCACCAGGCAAACTTGCGCATCATCGATGCCACCCAACGACGCACCGGCCTGCCTCGCGAGAAGGTCATGATCAACATTCAGAATTACGGCAACACCACCGCGGGCACCATCCCGCTTTGCCTTCACGATTGGGAATCGCAACTCAAACGTGGCGACAACCTCATCCTGGCCGCATTTGGCGGCGGATTCACATGGGGCTCTGTCTACCTCAAATGGGCTTACGACGGCAGCACATTCGCCTGACAAGTCAGTCCTATCTACCTTCCCCCCTGAAAAACCAAAAATCTCCGACATGAAACTGACGGAAATCCAGGACCTCATCAAATTCATTGCACGCGCTGGCGTCACCGAAGTTGAGATTGAGCAAAAAGAATTTAAGATCACCATCAAGTCTGAAATGCCCAAGGGACGAGGCAAAAAGGACGAAGCGATGGTCCAAACCATCCAAGTGCCCACGGCCGTGCCGCAAGGCATGGTGGCACCCCCTTTAGCTGCAGCGCCTTTGGTCACGCCTGCCCAAGCGGCACCCGCTGCCCCGGCAGCCCCAGCTGCGGAAGAAGATTCGAACTTGATTGAAATCAAGTCCCCCATGATCGGCACCTTCTACCGCCGCGCGGCCCCGGACAAGGACGTTTTCTGCGAAGTCGGAGACGTGTTGAAGCCAGGCGACACCGTGTGTGTGGTGGAAGCCATGAAGCTCTTCAACGAGATCGAATCTGAAGTCTCAGGCAAGATTGTCAAGATCTTGGTCGACGACAACTCCCCCGTGGAATTCGACCAGCCACTCTTCTTGGTGGACCCCTCTTGATCCGTTGAATCCAATCCTGAACGCATGTTCAACAAGATTCTGATTGCCAACCGCGGCGAGATTGCACTTCGTGTGATTCGCACTTGCCGTGAAATGGGCATCTCCACGGTGGCAGTGTATTCCACCGCGGACCGAGACAGCCTCCACGTGCGCTTCGCAGACGAAGCAGTGTGCATCGGCCCTGCCTCGAGCGCGCAGAGCTACCTCAACATCCCCAACATCATTGCCGCCGCGGAAATCACCAATGCGGACGCCATTCACCCTGGTTACGGCTTCTTGTCGGAGAACGCGAACTTCTCGCGCATTTGTGCTGAAAACGACATCAAGTTCATCGGCGCAAGCCCAGAGATGATCGATGCCATGGGTGACAAGGCTTCGGCCAAGGCCACGATGAAGGACGCTGGGGTGCCCACGATTCCAGGCAGTGCAGGCATTTTGGCCGACTTCGACGACGCCAAGGCCTGCGCCCATGAAATCGGTTACCCCATCATGCTGAAGGCCACGGCCGGCGGCGGCGGCAAGGGCATGCAGGTGTGTCACAACGACGAAGAATTGGCTGAAGGGTGGGAATCCACCCGTCGCGAGGCAGGCGCTGCGTTTGGCAACGACGGCATGTACATGGAGAAGTTTGTGGTCGAGCCCCGCCACATTGAAATCCAAATCGCCTCCGACCAGCGTGGAAAAGCGTGCCACCTCAGCGAGCGCGATTGCTCCATCCAACGTCGCCACCAAAAGCTGGTGGAAGAAACCCCTTCCCCTTACATGACGGACAAACTCCGTGAAGACATGGGGGAAGCGGCCATCAAGGCCGCAGAGGCGGTGAAATACGAAGGCGTGGGCACCGTGGAATTCTTGGTCGACGCCGACCGGAACTTCTACTTCATGGAAATGAACACCCGGATTCAGGTGGAGCACACAATCACCGAAGAAGTGATCGACTACGATTTGATCAAGGAACAAATCAAGTTGGCGGCTGGCGAGAAAATCACAGGCCGCAACCACTACCCCAAGCTCCACAGCATCCAGTGCCGCATCAACGCCGAGGACCCCGACCGCAACTTCGCGCCGAGCCCTGGCCGCATCACGGATTATCACGCCCCGGGAGGACACGGCGTACGTGTGGATACCCACGCCTACGCGGGATACATGATTCCTCCGCACTACGACAGCATGATCAGCAAGTTGATCGTGGTGGCCCAAACCCGGGAGGAGGCGATCACCAAGATGCAGCGCGCCTTGGACGAGTACATCATTGAAGGGGTGAAAACAACCATCCCTTTCCACCAAAGGCTGATGCGCAACCAGCGCTTCCGAGACGGTGACTTCACCACGAAGTTCTTGGAAGAAGAGAACGTCTGAACAGACAACGCCTGGCCCCAAGCCGGGCGTTGTGTTTTTAGGCTTGGCCTTGAATCCGTTCGACGAGCGTGGTGGTGCTCCGGCCGGGCACCAACGGCACCGCCACCACCGAACCTCCTGAAGCCCGCACCTCGGCGCTGCCGACAATGTATTGGACGTCTGTTGGATCCGTGATTTGAGGGTCGTAGTCGCCGCCTTTGACCAACACGTCGGGCCGCAAGGCTTGCACCACCTTCAACGGGGTGTCTTCCTCAAACAGGACGACCGCGTCCACGCAACGAAGGGCCGCCAGCAACTTGGCACGGTCCTCTTCGTGGTTGTAAGGGCGGGCGTCTCCTTTGCCCAAATGCTTGACGCTCGCATCCGCGTTCACCGCAACCACCAACTTGTCTCCTTGGGCAGCCGCAGCTTCCAACACGGCCACGTGACCCACATGCAGGATGTCAAACACCCCGTTGGTGAGCACCACCTTTTTGCCTTCGGATTGCCATCCGCCTGCAATTGAGACAATGGCGTCCAAGGACATGGCGGACAGGTCAGCCACGGCGCATCCTGTGCAAGAACAACAACACGTAGCCCAGGCCTCCGGTCAGGACAATCATGGCAGTTTGGGTCAACCAAATCACGTTGGCCACGGCGAATCCGACGTCGCCCGAAAAGCCGACCGCCGCAAAGCCCAAAGACACCGCCCAATGGTACGATCCGATGCCTCCTGGAGCCGGCAACACCATGCCAAACCCTCCGGCCACCATGACCAGCACCGCGTCGGTCCAACCAATCGAGGCCACCGCCGGGATGGCCTTGAAGAGCACGTACGACATCAAGAAGTACATGCACCAAATGAACAAGGTGTGTGCCAGGAACAGCCCACGTCGGTCCATGTCCATGACACTTCGAATGCCTTTGCCAATGCCTTGCAAAAAAGTCGCAGCCTTGCCCAAGACACCGGTTCGGTTGGTTTGCTGGGACACCCAGTACACCCCACCAAATCCCGCCAACCCAACAGCAGCCAATCCAATGAGGGAGGCCGTGGCTGGCAATTGCGCTTCGCGCATCAACTCCAAGAATGCGTCGAGGTTGGTCACCAATGCGAACGACACCAGGCCAAACAACATGACGAAGTCCACCACACGCTCAGTGATGACCGTCCCAAACAACAAGTCCACAGGGATGTCGTCGGTTTGGTTCAAGGCGGCACAACGGGCCAATTCGCCAGACCTGGGGACGAACGCGTTTGAGAAATAGGAGAAGGCGACCGCGTGCACACTGCGCACTGGGGAAGCCTTGTGCCCGCTGGGGGCGAGCAGCAAATTCCATCGCAAGCCCCTGGAAACAATCGCCAAGTAGCCCATCAAAAAAGACGCTGCGATGCCCCACCACGAGGCGGACGACATGTCGCGTTTCAGCGCTTCAGGGTCCTCCACGCCTTGCATTGCAAGCCAAAACAGGCCGATGCCAATGCCGAAGAAGACCAAATACGTGAAGGCCTTCTTGACATTCATGCGAGGCGGTTGGTTTCCGTGTTTGGAAACAACACGGTGGGCTTGAAGGACTTCGCTTCATCCGGGGTCATCATGCCGTAGGCGATCACGATGACCACGTCTCCGGGCTGGACCCGGCGTGCGGCAGGTCCGTTGAGGCACACTTGACCGGTCCCTCTTTCCCCTGTGATCACGTAGGTCTCAATGCGTTCTCCGTTGTTGATGTTGACGATTTGGACTTTCTCTCCTTCCACAAGGCCGGCCGCCTCAATCAAATCAGGGTCCAGCGAAATGCTCCCGATGTAGTTCAAATCCGCTTGGGTCACAGTCAGCCTGTGCAGCTTGGCGCGCATCACATTGATCAACATGTCACGAAATTACTGCAGGGAAGGGACCCAAATGACCTCCACCCTCCGGTTTAGGCCGTCACTCTCGCAACAAGGCTGTTTGCTGCCCAGCCACTCCAACTCCACCAACGTGGGACCCAAGTTCAAGCGCGCTTGCAACCACGTGGCCACGACTTCCGCCCTTTCGAGACTCAGGGCTTCGTTGGTCGCGGGAGAACCCGACGTGTCGGTGTGCCCCGTGACACGCCAACGGCCCGACCCTGGACCCTCCAAGTCGCCAAGCGCATTCACCCAAACCTCCAGAGCTTCCAAAGCTTCTGGGTTCAAATTGGACACTCCATGGTCAAACTGAACCCACATGGCCGTGGACGCCGGCCAGGCGGAACCGTCTTCCGCGCGAGATCCCAACAAGCCTGCGAGCAAGTCCAGGGGGAGCATGGTGAACGTCCAGCCGCCTTCTGCCGACAACCCATAACGACGCACTTCAGCTCCGGAAGGGTCGCGCAGCACAGCCGTGAAGGTGGCCGTCGCGACGAGGCAGCCTGCCAGGCCCACCTTCCACACGTCTTCCATGTGCAGTCCATCCAAGGCAAGGCAAGGCCTGTCGCTTTGGGCCGCCAGCACTCCTTTCGACGTCCTAATCTCCAAGGCAGCATCCTCGCACTGCGGATCTTCCAAGCACAACGTCCAGCCAGTTGCGAGGCTCTTCACCCTGTTGTACCCCGTCCACGGCACCACCTTCAGCGTCGCTTCATCCTCTTGCTGCACCGTCACCCAACGCAGGTTGGGTCCAGCCTCATGCAACCCCACCGCGTGAACGTAAGGCAGCCCGTCCAGATCCATGCGGTCGGCTCGAAGCCATTGTTTGGCCGCCAAAGCACGGTGCAGGTGAAAACGGCCTTCCACTCGACTGGCGTAGACCAAGTCGGCCCCCAACCATCCCGGAAAAACCTCGTCGTGGATGGTGTTCAGCCCATCCAAGGGCATGGGCGTGGACCACGCATCATCTTCTCCGCGGTAAGACAAGAACAAATCCAGATGATCAGCCCCTTTACGGACCGCGGCCATCACGGCCATAGGTCGATCTGGATGCATGGCCACATGCTGGAGATGACCGAGAGACGACCACGACGGCGCACGAAACGGGACGAGCCGCTCAAGCCGAAGTGGTCCGCCTAGCTGAGGGGCAGAGTGCAAGGTCCAGGATTCGGCCAAAGACGCTGTCCAATCCAGGGTGCCATCAAGGGTGGTCAAATACACCCGCTCTCCGTCGCCTCCCACCACAGCCGCGTGGTGGTCCAAATGCCAACCCTGGCTGAATGCGACGCCCGCCGACAAAACGAACCATGCGCAGCACGTAAGCCTCCGCATCAGGACTGGGGTTGCCGCCATAAGGTTTGAGCTTGTTGTGCTTCCTCATACCACGCCTCCCCAAACCGTCTCACAAGCGCGTCTTGGCAAAAGTCCAGCACAGTGATTTTCTCCGCCTTGCCGCAAAGACGCGCCGCCTCGCAGATGTCCCACTGGTGGTAGTTGAGGGCGGTGAAGTCGAGCAGTTCCTTGACGCGAATGGGATAGAGGTGGCAACTGATGGGCTTACGCCACTGGGTCTTCCCCTCGAAATAGGCGCGTTCCAGCCCGCATTTGGCCGTGCCGTCGCCGTCGAACACCGTGAATGCGCACTCTTTGCCTCCCACCAAGGGGGTGACCAAATCGCCGTCCGCGTCCCTCACCGCCATGCCTTGTTCCTCCACGGCCTTCCGTCCCGCCTCCGGCAACAAGGGTGCCACATGTGGCCAAGCTTCTTCCAACTGTCCCACTTCGGATTGGGTAAGTGGGGCGCCGCTGTCGCCCTTTACACAACACGCCCCTTTGCACGCGGCCAAATCGCACGCGAAATGGGCCTCAAACACATCTTCACTAAGCAGGGCGTTGCCAATCCGGATCATCCAAGCGAAGGTAGCGTGAACGTACCTTTCTGACATGGCCCCGACGACGCCCCTTCACTCCCCGTCCAACGACGAAGCCGCGCGCGTCGCCAGGCATCGTCAAGCCGAGAATTGGCTGCAACCCGCGCGCATTCGTCGACTCATTTCATGGACCGTGGGCCTGACGGCCTTGTGGATCGGGTGGACGGTTTCGCAAACGGGAGATTGGTCTGGCCTGGCCGAATTGCCTTGGAACGGCTCATGGCTGGGCATCGCCATGGTCCTTGCCGTGCTCCGAGATTTGGGCTACGTGTGGCGCCTTCACTTGTTGTCCGACGGACTCATGGGCATGCGACGTACGGTGTCTGGAATCTTGCTCTGGGAGCTCTCTTCCGCCCTCACCCCTTCGGTGGTGGGGGGCAGCGCCGTCGCCACATTCATTCTGAACCGAAACGGACTGAACTGGGGGCGGAGCTTGGCCACGGTCATGGCCACCGCCTTGTTGGACGAGCTGTTCTTTTTGGCGGCCGTTCTGATGGTGTCCGTGGCCGTGGGCTGGGACGCGTTCCTGCCGGCGTCGGCGTCCTGGATTGAGGGGTCTATCCCCGTTATTTTTGGCGGCGGGGTGGCGTTCATGGCCAGCCTTGCCGTGCTCCTGTCGTCAGCCTTGTTTTGGGCCCCTGACCAAACCCACCGCGCCCTCCTCCACCTGTCCTCGCGCCCTTGGATGTCGCGTTGGGCGAAAGCGACCAAATCGTTCGCCGGCGACTTGAACGTGGCCTCGAGAGGCTTGCGCAGCATGTCGCGGACCACGTGGTGCGCCGCCGCCTGCGCCACAGCACTCAGCTGGACGGCCCGGTTCCTGACCTTGAATGCGGTGTTGCTTGCGTTTGTGGCTCCGGTCATGGATTGGATGGAAGTGTCGCAATTCGACATCTGGGCAAGACAGCTGTCGCTTTGGACGGTGATGCTCGTCAGCCCAACCCCTGGCTCGGCCGGACTGGCTGAATTGGCCTTGCCGACGTTTTTGACGGGCTTGCTCCCCTTGGTACTGGCTCCGACAGCCTGGACGGCACTTGTGTTGGTCTGGAGATTGCTCACGTACCACCTGTATGTGCTGTTGGGGGCCATAACCTTGCCGGTTTGGTTGAAACAAACTGGTGTCCCCTCTCGTACCTTTCGAAACCCATGAGCGACATCCCCAACACCCCAGGACGCGGCACCCTCGCAGTGCACGCAGGCGTGGAACCGGACCCCACCACCGGAGCCATCATGACCCCCGTTTACATGACGTCCACGTACGTTCAGGACGGCGTAGGCAACCACAAAGGCTACGAGTATTCCCGCACCCACAACCCAACCCGCACCGCGTTGCAGAACGCCTTCGCCGCCCTGGAGCACGGCAAGCACGGGTTTTCATTCGCCTCAGGCCTGGCCGCAATGGACACCGTGCTGAAGACGCTGAAGCCCGGGGACGAGGTGATCAGCACCAACGACCTCTACGGAGGCAGCTACCGCCTGTTTACCACCGTGTTCGCCCATTACGGCATCACCTTCCACTTCGTCGATTTCAGCGACCTCGAAGCCGTGAAAGCCGTCCTGAACGAGCACACACGCATGGTGTGGATTGAAACACCCACCAACCCCATGATGCAAATCACGGACATCTCCGCAGTGTCGAGCCTGGTGAAAGGCACTGAGGCACGTGTGGTGGTGGACAACACGTTCGCCTCTCCCATGCTTCAGAACCCCTTGAACCTTGGGGCTGACATGGTGATGCACAGCGTGACCAAATACCTCGGCGGCCACTCCGATGTGGTGATGGGCTGCTTGGTGACGTCAGACGATGCCTGGGCAGAACAAATCGGCACCCTCCAAAACTCATGTGGTGCGGTGTCCGGACCGATGGATTGCTTCTTGGTCCTTCGCGGACTCAAGACCCTGCACCTGCGCATGCAGCGACACTGTGAAAACGGCGAGGCCGTGGCGCGGCATTTGGCCAAACATCCGGCCATTTCCAAGGTGCATTGGCCGGGTTTTGAAGACCATCCTGGACACGACGTCGCGGCGCGACAAATGCATGGCTTCGGAGGCATGGTGGCGTTCACCCTGGCGGACGACAACCTCGAGACAGCCAAGGCCGTGGTGGCCAGCACCAAGCTGTTCACCTTGGCCGAATCCTTGGGCGGCGTGGAAAGCCTGATTGGCCACCCCGCCACGATGACCCACGCAAGCATCCCCAAAGAGGTGCGTGAAAAAACTGGCGTCACGGACGGGTTGATTCGCCTAAGCGTTGGGGTTGAAGACGCCACGGATTTGCTCACTGACTTAGACCAGGCATTGGCCGTAGCGACAGCCGGCCGTGGCTGAGATGGCCGTGGTCGGTGCCGGACTTGTCGGCAGCTTGTGGGCGCGCATGTTGGGCAACCGCGGCCACGAGGTGGTCGTCTATGAACGTCGTCCAGACCCCCGCAACCTCAAGTTGTCTGCGGGGCGTAGCATCAACTTGGCCTTGAGCGACCGGGGCTGGAAAGCCCTGGAATTGGCCGGTGTGGCCGACGCGGTGCGTGAGATTGCCTTGCCCATCACCGGGCGACGCATGCACGCGGTCGATGGCACCCGCACCTACCAGCCCTACGGCATGGAAGGGCAATGCATCTACTCAGTGTCGCGCGCCGGACTCAACCGCATTCTTGTGGAGTGCGCCGAGGCCATTCCCAACGTTCGGTTTGCGTTTGACCACAAGAGCCTCGGCTACACGCGCGGGGATGACGGTGTGACCCTGCACTTGGAACATCACAATTCACCCCTCGACGTGAAGGTGGAACGAATGTTCGGGACCGACGGCGCATTCAGCGCCATACGCGGCCGCATGGCACGGAACGACCGTTTCGATTTCGAGCAACGTTACCTGCCCCACGGCTACAAGGAAGTGCCCATGCTTCCAGGTGTCGATGGGGACTTCCAAATGGAGGCCGACGGGTTGCACATCTGGCCACGTGGCCACTTCATGTTGATGGCCCTGCCCAATCCGGATAAAACGTTCACGTGCACGTTGTTTGGGCCTTATGACGGACCTGATGGGCTTGACACTTTGACGGACGACGACAGCGTGCAAGAGTTCTTCAATACGCATTTCTCGGACGTGGTGCCCTTGCTGCCCAACCTCACGGAAGATTGGAAAATCCACCCTGTGTCGTCGTTGGTGATGATCCGATGCAACCCTTGGAACGACGGCGATCAAGTGGCCCTCATGGGCGACGCTTCGCACGCGATTGTGCCGTTTTACGGGCAAGGCATGAACAGCGGCATGGAAGATTGCACCGTGCTCGACGGATTGATGGAAGTCCACGAAAAATGGGGCGACATCATGTCGGAGTACACCCGGCTTCGGAAACCTGCAGGCGACGGCATCATGGAACTCGCACTCCAGAATTACATCGAAATGCGGGACCTCACGGGCGACCCCCGGTTCTTGCTCCAAAAGAAGTTGGAGGCCCGGCTCCAAAAAGCGCATCCTAAGGCCTGGTTGCCCCTCTATTCGTTGGTCACCTTCAGCCACACCCCATACCACGAAGCCTTGCAACGCGGACGCCTCCAACAGCAAGCCATGGAGACGGTTCTAGATTCACCCCATGCATGGGGAAATTTCGAAGACGACCGTTGGATGGCCCCTGTCTTGGAAACGCTCGACGCGTTGATCCAAGCCCCACAAACATGAAGGGAGGTTGGATCGCCTTGACCTTGTCCTTCTGCATCCTGACGGGATGGGGCCAGGGCGTTTGGGACGACCCATTTGAGAGCACACGAAAAACACACGACACCAAGGCATGGACGCTGTCCGCGGGCACCAACCATTTCCATGCCGTGCCCACTTCTTGGAATTCAAGCTGGGTGCTCAACCACGGCACAGCAGCAGCCCCCAAACTGGACACCTTGCACAACGGGCTCTGGACCTCGTTGCCGTCCACCCAATGGCGGGTGGGCCTCGGCCACCTCTGGATGCTGGAGGACCGATTGTGGTCGGACCGCCTCCACGTGGACGTAGGCGTCTCCCGAACAGTGAAGCAGGAGCAATTCCTCGGCAGGGTCAAGGAAGTCAACGGCACCGATTCAGTCCTTGTGGTCGTGGAAGAACTCCTCTTGCACGAAGGGCAATCCTGGGCGTTGGATGGCCAAATCCACCTTCTGAGTGCAGTGGCCACGGGACCTGACGGGTTCGTGGAATGGAGCACGGGCGTTCGTGCCGCGTGGATCTTCCAGCAACAGACCGACACCCTGGCGCCGATTTTTTTCACCCCGGCCACTTTGCCGGCGTGGCATGTCGCTTGGACGGCCGGCGTGGGTGTCGGGTTCAAGGTGTACCGCGGCCGCATGCTCCGCCTGCATGTGGAAGCCGACTGGCTGCAGTTGGCGCAAGCCCGCACACCAGACGTGGTCAGGGTGGTGGACGCCGACGTGCGCGGTCTGAATTGGATGCAAGGTGGGTACCGACCGTGGCGCGTGACGCTCACACATGATCTGTTTCGGAGAAAGCCTGCGGAGAGTTGCGCCAACCCCACGAGGAGCGAGGCGTCCAAAACGCTGTTTGACCCCAAAAAGATGAAAGGCGGCAAAAAAGCCAAGTCCAAAGGCTTCAAGAAGGCCTTGGAGGAGCGGGAAGATTGGCTGGATTGATCAGCCGCGTTCTTCACACAATTCCACAAGCACCTTGGCTGTGTCCGAGGGATGCAAGAAGGCGATGCGCTTGTTGTCAGCCCCGTCCTTGGGTCCTGAAATGACGCGGTAACCCTCCTGCTCCAGACGCGCCATTTCCGCCTCGAGGTCGTCCACCAAGAACGCCACATGGTGCAACCCGGGGCCGCGCTTGGCGATGTGCCGGCCGATGGGGCCGTCGTCGGTGGTCGATTCGAGCAATTCCACCTTGCTGTCACCGGTTTGGAAAAAGGACGTGATCACGCCTTCGTCCGCGACTTCCTCCCGTTTGTATGGCTTGACATTCAGGACATCTTCAAAGATTTTCTCGGCCGAGGCCAAATCGGCCACAGCAATGCCCAAGTGTTCGAGTCGCTTCATTCTGCCAAATTAGGCCTGAGCTACCTTTGGCTGCATGTATGACCCCACTGTTCTCCCGCTTGACTTGACAGGCAAACACGCGCTCGTGTGCGGCGCCTCCCAAGGGATTGGCTTGGCCACAGCCCGACAGCTGGCTGGGCTGGGAGCTGTTGTGACGTTGCTCGCTCGAAACGAGGAACGACTGAATTCCGCCCTAACCACGTTGCCCGGCGAAGGGCATCGGGTTGCAGTGGCCGACTTCACGGACAACGTGGCTGTAGGCGCCGCGGTCGGCGAGATCGTCCAAGCCCATCCTGTCCACATCTTGGTGAACAACACTGGAGGGCCATCAGGTGGCCCCATCACAGAAGCGCGTGTGGATGCATTCGAGGACACGTACCGCCAGCATTTGGTGAACAACCAGCTCTTGGCGCAAGCGGTCTTCCCCGGGATGAAAGCCGAAGGTTGGGGTCGAATCGTCAATGTCATCAGCACCTCGGTCAAAGCCCCGCTCGCGGGCTTGGGGGTGTCGAACACGGTGCGAGGGGCCGTCGCCAATTGGGCAAAAACATGGGCCACGGAGGTGGCCATCCACGGCATCACAGTGAACAATGTGTTGCCCGGCGCCACACACACAGCCCGTTTGACGGGATTGGCTGAGGCCAAGGCGGCGTCCACCGACCAAACGCCTGAAGACATCCTCGCTGGCATGGCTGCCAAGGTGCCTGCCGGGCGGGTGGGCCAGCCTGAGGAGATCGCGCACGCCATCGCCTTCCTTTGTTCACCGGCCGCTGGGTATATCTCTGGCATCAATTTGCCGGTCGACGGAGGCCGAACACCCTGCCTCTGACTTACATTCGTCGCTCGAACGTCAATCTATACGTCGATGAATACAGATCACCACAACGCCATCAAGGCGTTCATGGATCGAGTTGCCGAGCGCAACCCCAACGAACCCGAATTTTTGCAAGCCGTGGAGGAGGTGGCCGAGACCATTGTTCCCTTCATGGAGTCTCACCCCAAGTACAAGGACGCCCGCATCCTTGAGCGCATCGTCGAGCCTGAAAGGGTGTTGATGTTCCGAGTGCCATGGACAGACGATGCCGGCCAAGTGCATGTCAACCGAGGGTTCCGCGTGGAATTCAACAGCGCCATCGGTCCCTACAAAGGCGGTTTGCGCTTCCACCCCACGGTCAACTTGAGCATCCTCAAGTTCTTGGGCTTCGAACAAATCTTCAAGAATTCCCTCACCACCCTGCCCATGGGTGGAGGCAAGGGAGGGTCAGACTTCGACCCCAAGGGCAAAAGCGACAACGAAGTGATGCGCTACTGCCAGAGCTTCATGACCGAATTGGCCCGCCACATAGGCGCCAACACCGATGTGCCGGCTGGAGACATCGGCGTCGGTGGCCGCGAGATTGGCTACATGTTTGGCCAATACAAGAGAATCCGAAACGAATTCACTGGCGTCCTGACGGGCAAGGGCTTGAACTGGGGCGGGTCGCTTATTCGTCCTGAAGCCACAGGTTACGGTTGCGTGTACTTTGCCGAGGAAATGCTGAACCACAAAGGGGACAGCATGAAGGGCAAGACAGTGGCCATTTCAGGCTCCGGCAACGTGGCCCAATTCGCCGCTGAAAAGTGCCTGCAGTTGGGTGCGAAGGTGGTGACGATGTCGGACTCAAAAGGCACCATTCATGACCCTGAGGGCATCGACGCC
>DKNS01000109.1:0-11688 GCA_002469765.1 Flavobacteriales bacterium UBA7382
TCACCTGGTCCGTTGCAGATGCCGCATGCGTCGAAACCTCCGACGCAACTGTCCACGCTGTCGCACACGCCGTCGCCATCCAAGTCAGCATTGCATGTGCCGCCGCAGACGCCCAGGGCGTCGAGTTGGTTTCCGTTGCAGTCGCAGTTTCCAGCGGGGATGTCAGTGCATCCACATTCGTAGACCTCGCCAGGTCCGTTGCAGACGCCGCACGTGTCGAAAGCACCGACACAGTCATCCACGTCGTCACAAATGCCGTCTCCGTCGTCGTCGTCATTGCACATCCCTCCGCAGACGCCCAGGGCGTCCAGCTGGTTTCCGTTGCAGTCGCAGTCTCCAGCGGGGATGTCAGCGCATCCGCATTCGTAGACCTCGCCAGGTCCGTTGCAGACGCCGCACGCGTCGAAAGCACCAACACAGCCATCCACGTCGTCACAAATGTCATCTCCGTCGAAGTCGGCATTGCACGTCCCTCCGCACACGCCGAGGGCGTCAAGTTGGTTCCCGCTGCAGTCGCAGTCCCCGTCGGGGATGTCAGCGCATCCGCATTCGTAGATTTCGCCCTGTCCGTTGCAAATGCCGCAGGCGTCGAAAGCGCCAACGCAGCTGTCGACATCGTCGCACACCCCGTCTCCATCCACGTCAGCTTCGCATGGGCCACCGCACTCACCGAGGGCGTCGAGTTGGTTCCCGTTGCAGTCGCATTGACCTGCAGGGATGTCTTCGCATCCGCATTCGTACACGACACCGGGACCGTTGCACACCCCGCAAGGGTCCAGGGCACCCACGCAACTGTCGACATCGTCGCAGATGCCATCGTCGTCAAGGTCTTCGGCGCACTCGCCGCCGCACTCGCCGACTGCGTCGGTTTGATTCCCATTGCAATCGCAGTCTCCCATGGGAATGAGGGTGCATCCGCAGGTGTAAATGGCGCCGGGTCCGTTGCAGATTCCGCATGCATCAATGGTGCCAATGCAAGGGTCTACGTCGTCGCAGATGCCGTCAAAGTCCATGTCGAAGTCGCATCCACCTCCGCAGACTCCAATGGCATCCTCCTCGCTTCCGAAGCAATCGCACTCGCCTTCTTGGATGTTGTTGCAACCACACTCGTAAATCGGTCCTGGACCGTTGCAAACCCCACACGCGTCGAGGGCTCCAATGCAATCGTCTTCGTCGTCGCAAATGCCATCGTGGTCCACGTCGGCGGTGCAATCGCCCCCACATTCGCCAAGGACGTCCTCGACGTTGCCTTCGCAGTCGCATTCGCCTTCTTGAAGTTTGTCGCAACCGCATTCAAAGACAGCACCCGGGCCATTGCATTCACCGCATTCGTCCACTTCGCCAATGCACTCGTCGATGTCGTCGCAGACTCCATCGGCGTCCACGTCGGCCTGGCAAGAGCCGCCACACACGCCCAAAGCGTCTTCGACGTTTCCGTCGCAGTCGCATTCGCCGTCTTGGATTTTGTCACATCCACACTCGAAAATCGCTCCAGGGCCGTTGCATTCGCCACACTCGTCGAGGGCCCCGACGCATTCGTCCACGTTGTCGCAGACGCCGTCAGCGTCGGCATCTTCCTCGCACCCGCCTCCGCAAATGCCCAAGGCATCTTCTGTGTTGCCGTCACAATCGCAGGCGTCTTCGGCGATGGGGCTGCATCCACATTCGTACACAGCACCCAGGCCGTTGCAGATGCCGCAAGCGTCAAGCGTGCCGACACAATTGTCTTCGTCGTCGCAGACACCGTCCGCGTCGGCATCTTCAACGCACGATCCGCCGCATTCTCCGACGGCATCAAGGTCAATGCCAGGGCAGCCGCACTCGTAAATGGCGCCAGGTCCGTTGCACACGCCGCAGATGTCGACCTCCCCGATGCAATTGTCAACGTCGTCGCAGAGGCCGTCGCTGTCGCTGTCTTCTTCACAATCTCCACCACACACCCCCGCGGCGTCGGGCAAATCTTCTTCGCACCCACAGTCGAACAGCTCAAAGTCCGGCGTGATGCAACTGCCGTCGTCATTGGATGCATCCGCGTCGTAATTGCATGCCTCAGGGTCCGTGCATCCCTCGTACAAGCAACTGCCATCGTCTGTGTTGGCGCTGTCGTCGAAGTTGAAGGCACCTTCCTCTGTGCACCCGCAAACCACGTTGGTGTCGAAGGTCACGTCGAGTCGCAAATCGTTCTCGTTGTCGCCTTGAGGAAAGACCTGAACACGCATGGAGCCGCTGAGGTTGCCGTCGGTGGTGAGTTGGGCCAGCAGCACGCGTTGTTCTGGTCCTGAGATGGTGTTGGTCGCCGTCCAAGGAATCACGGTCCAGCCAGACCCGTTGTCACTGTCTTCCACAAATCCTTGTCCTGACCCGAACACACTTTCCCATCCTGAGGCAAAGAGCATGGTCACAGCTTCTTCTCCGGCGGAAGAGGATGATGGTCCGTCCAGCCCAATGGTGACCCAACTGTCGTAGGCGAGGTCCGGAAAAAAGTCAATCCAAGCCGGAGAAATGCCCTCTGGGTTCGTGTTGCCGAAAGGATTTTGGTAAAATGCCGTTTCCGGCATCAAGGACAACGGGAATTCGTTGTCGCCCACGGCGGCGATGACCCGATCCGTTGGGTGGGCCGTTTGCATGTACAGACGGTAGGTGGTCGAACCTGCCAGCTCTCCAGTTGTGTGTTCTGCGACGGTTTCAAGGGACAGACCGTAGCCTTCAGCGGGTTCGCCTTGGGAAAACACCAGCGAGGTGGCGACGTCGACATCGCATTGGGCAACAGCATGGCCCACCGGGGCAACCAAGGTCCAAGCCAAGGCGCACACGTGGAACATGAAGAGGCCAAAACGTGTCATGCGGATGGGGCGCAAGGGTGAGAATCGCGTGCCTGTAAAATACAAAATTCTCCAGTGCGGACGTGCCCTTCAGGGAAGGACAACCGGCACGTCGGGCGTACCTTCGATGCATGCCCTTGCTGCTGACCGATTTCTTGTCCTTCACTGCCGTCTTTTGGTGGGTGTTCGTGCTCGTGATGGGGGGCATAGCGGTTTGGTTTTTCAGCATGTTGGTTCGCCAAAAGCGAGGGTCTCAAGGCGATTTGGCCAAGCAGTTGGACATCATCGAGCATTTCTCCAAGAGCGTCTTCCGCCAGAACACGCCGGAGGACATCGTGTGGGACATCGCGGCATCTTGCATCGAGCAATTGGGCTTGGAGGACTGCGTGATTTACCTGAAAGACGCCCGGCGCCAAGTGTGGGTCCAAAAAGCTGCTTATGGCCCCAAGAACGTCGACTACCGAGCCATTCACGAGCCCATCGATTTGGCGTTTGGGCAGGGCATCGTCGGCAGGGTGGGGGCGCGTGGCGTTGCCGAGATTGTGCACGACACCTCCAAGGACCCTGATTATGTCGTGGACGACGCCGTGCGTGGCAGTGAGTTGGCGGTTCCGATTCTGTGTGACGGCGAGGTGATCGGCGTGATCGATTCAGAGCATACGATGCCTGGCTTTTTCCAACCATTTCATCTCAAGGTGCTTCAAAACGTGGCCAACATCTGCGGCCAAAAGGTGGGCCGCAGCCTGGGAGAACAGCGCTTGGCCGAGTTTGCCAGGTTCTTTCAGATCAATCCCAATCCAGTGATGAGATTGGGCCTTGAGGGTCAAGTGATGCTGGCAAACGACGCCTCGCGAGACGCATTTGGCTCCGCTGTCCGAGAAGGGAAGCGCCTCACGCCCAAGCATGCGTTGTGGGCGGCCTTGGTGGAGGCCATGCAAGGGGAAACCATCGCCCGCTTTCAGGTGGACATGGACGACCGGGCGCACCAAGTGACCGCCAGTCGCGTAGACGACAAGCCGTACTTCCACGTTTACGCCGTGGATGTGACAGAACTGGACAAGGCCCGCGAGCGCGCCGCAACGGCTGAACAACACAAGTCTGAATTCTTGTCGGTGATGAGCCACGAAATCCGGACGCCGCTCAACGCCATTTTGGGCTTGACGGACGTGCTCATCCAGGGCAATGTTTCTCCTGAAGATCAAAACGCGCACCTTTCCTACATGCAGTTCGCTGGGAAGCACCTCAAAGGGTTGCTGACGGACGTGTTGGACTTGGAGCGGCTCGGCTCTGGAAAAGCCCAACCCAAGGCGGTGAAGTTCGAGAGCCGCGCGTTGCTGGCGCGCGTTGCTGAAGGGTTCGCCAGCCGGGCCGAGGCCACGGACAACACCTTGGCCTTTCAGGTTGCGGATTCCGTGCCCAAGGTTTTGCTTGGCGACGTGGGGTGGCTTGTCCAAATCCTGAACAACCTCCTCGCCAATGCCCTCAAATTCACCACCCAAGGGCACGTGGGTTGTGAAGCGACATGGGATGCATCTTCAGGTCTCCGATTGGCGGTCACTGACACCGGGGCCGGCATTCCCAAGTCGGACCTGGAGCGCATTTTGTTGCCTTTCGAACAAAGCACCAAGGAGGAGCTTCGGGTCGTCAACGAAGGTGTGGGCTTGGGTTTGGCCATCACGAAACGGCTCATTGAATTGCAGCAGGGAGAGTTTGAGGTGGAGAGCAAAGAGGGTGAAGGGTCCACATTCGTGGCCCGCCTTCCCCTGGGTGTGCCCAAAGGAGACGAAGGGTGGTGGTCCCCTGACCAGAGCGAGGATGGCCCTGCCCAACCTCAGCTTCGGCCCAAACCGAACGCCCCAGTGCTTGTGGTCGACGACAATGAATTGAATGTTTTGGTGGCGCGGCGCATGCTTGAAAATTGGGGGTACGCTGTCGAGGTGGCTTCGAGCGCAGACGAAGCAGAGGAGCGGATGACAGAGACGCTTCCATTCTTGGTCTTGCTGGACGTTCACATGCCCGGCTGCTCAGGCGACGAAGCTGCCCGAGCCTGGCGGTCCAGCGACCAGCCTTGGGCGTCGTTGCCGATCATCGCCTTGACCGCCGATGCGGAGGCAGGGACCAAGGAGCTTGCCCATCACGCTGGGATGAACGACGTGGTCGTCAAGCCTTTCAATCCGGCCCATTTGAGATCGCTGGTTGAGTTGTACGCAGGTGCGGGTGGGACGTAAATTGCCCTGAACCCTTGAATTTTTTGCCATGAAACATGTTTTTACCTTGATCTGCGCCGCGACGGTTTCGGTGCTGATACCCGCCCATGCCCAAGTCATGGAGTGTGTGGATGTCTCCCTCATCAACCCCGAGGCCGTGTGTCCAGCGGTGGTCGACCCTGTGTGCGGCTGCGATGGTTTGACGTACATGAACAGTTGCGAAGCCCAAACCCAGGGCGGTGTCACGTCTTGGACTGAGGGGACTTGCGCAGTGGAATCCTGCACGGACGTGGCGGGGGTGGACTTTGGGCTTTGTGAAATGGCCTTGGGCGTGGCCAACGTCGGGGGCACATGTCAATTTGTGAGCGGATGCGGTTTCAACGTGGGCGGCATCAATTATGCCGGAGCGTTTTTCGATTCCATGGAGTCGTGCATGGCGGAGTGCAATCCGGGCGGCACATTGCCGGGATGTGTTTACCCTGAGGCGTGCAACTTCAACCCCTTGGCCATGGAAGACGATGGTTCCTGCACGTTCCCACCTTTCGGGTGCGGATTTTCAGAAGGTGCGGGGTGCATGTATCCTGGTGCGTTGAACTACCAGCCATGGGCGTTGGTGGACGACGGTTCATGCCAATTCGCACCCAACGCCGCCGACTGTACGGGCGACGTGGACGGCGACAACACTGTGGGTGTGAGCGACATTCTGACCTTGCTTGGGCAGTTTGGCTCGGTGTGCGATTGAGGCCACCTCTCAGCGGCTTGCGCTTTGCAGTTTTGGGGAAGGCACAAGCCGTCGTAGCTTTTTCCCATGAACCGAGTAGCCTTTTGTGCCGCGCTCTTCAGTGCGATGGCCTTTGTCCTGCCTGAGTCGGCAGCCCAAAATCCAGAATTCAACGGAGATCCCTGGGAGGTCCGCCTTGCCCAGGGACCCCAAGCCCTGAGCGACGTTGCCCAGCGTGCCTTCCGAGACGGGTCAGTGTGGCACCAAACTCCGGCTGCGCAAGCAGGGTGGAGGGTGCAGGCCCATGAGAACCGCGTCATGCCCGCCCGCATGTACGGCCCCGGGCAAGTCCTGGCCGGAGATTCTCCCCAGTCTAAAGCTTTGGCGGCCTGGGATTGGGCGTTGGGCAGTTTTGGATTCAACAGCGACGACCTGGGAGACGTACGCACGGCACGGGGCAGCAAGCACGACCGCGTGTTTGCCACCCAGCAACTTGAGGGCTTGCCCGTGTTGGGGGCCAAGCTTCAGGCCAAATTCAGAAGCGACCGCCTCGTGATGGTGGGCTCCGATTGGTGGTCCAACCTCCAGCCTGTCCCATCCGATCCTGCCCTGACGCAGGCAACAGTGCTTCAAGTGCTGCAAGCCGACATGGCGGTGGGGGAAGGCGAGAATGTGGGCACCACTTACCTCAGCGACTTCAACCACGAGGATCTGGGCATGGCTTGGCTTCCGGTTCAAGCATCTCAGGAGGGCCAAGCGATGTGGAACGCGCACCCTGTTTGGCAGGTGGAGATTCAAGGCCGGCGAGGGGTCATTCCTGTCCGCTACCTCACGTGGATTGACATGTCCACAGGGGCAGTCGTTTTGCGCCAAAACCAAGTGATGCACGAGTCTGGCCACAGTGCAGAGGCCAAGACGCGCAGGATGGGCCACGTGCCAGGGATCACCCAGCCGGTGCTGCCGGTGTTTGGTCAACTCAAAGCCAACGTGCATCCGGCCTACCCTTACGACGATCAAGAAGCGATGGGCATGCCCCATTTGGAGCTGCCGCTGAACGGCACCAGCTACTTCACCGACAGCGAAGGCCTCTTCAACACCGATGTCAGCCAGGAAGTGGCCGACGTGCCCGTGCAATTGCGCGGGTTGTTTGCAACCGTCTTCACCAACGGCGTGACGCCCATCCAGTCGACGACGTTCGTCAACGACTTCAACAACCTCACCGCCCCCGGAAACGTGAAGGAGACCAGCGCTTACCGGAGCACCAACTTGATCCACGACCACATGCGGACGTGGTTGCCTGAGTTTGGCGATTTGGACTTCAGCATGCCGGTGAACATCGACGTGGCTGGCGAGTGCAACGCGTTTTACGACGGGTCAAGCATCAACTTCTACGACGTGGGAGGGGGGTGCAACGCCACCTCGTTGATCGCCGACGTCGTGTACCACGAATACGGCCATGCCATCAATGATTTCTTCTACCAATCCTACTTCGCCAACTTCAGCAACGGCGCGATGAACGAGGGCTACGCGGACCTTTGGGCCATGTCCTTGGGGAACATCGCTGAAATCGGCAAAGGGTTCTACACCGACAACCAAGATGGCATTCGCCGCTACGACATCGACCCCAAAGTTTACCCTGAGGACATCGTTGGGGAAGTGCACGCCGACGGTGAAATTATTTGTGGCGCTTGGTACGACACCCACCTGCTCTTGGGCGGAGATTGGGCCCAAACCATGCCGCTTTTTGTGGATGCCTTCCCCGGACTGCAAGCCACTGTGCCCAATGGATTTGAAGGACAGGCCTACACCGACGTGCTCTTGGATGTGCTTCAAGCCGACGACGACGACGACGATTTGCTGAATGGCACGCCCAACGCCGCGGCCATCATCGAGGGATTCGACATCCATGGAATCCGCCTGTTTAGCTACGTGGAGTTGGAGCACACCCCGGTGGAGTTCACACCCGCGGAGACCACAGTGACGGTGGAGGCCGAGGCCAACATTGTCTTCCCCTACGTGACGTATTTCGACAGCATGCGCTTGCACTACCGGCTGACGCCCAGTGCGCCTTGGACTGTGGCGCCCATGGGACAGGACAACAACCTGTTCACACACGACATTCCTGGGGTGGCTGCCGGCACTGTCATCGAATACTACATCGACATTTTGGACGTCTTCGGCGGCATCAGCGCGACCACCCCAGTGGCCGCAGACAAGGCGGTGAATGGCAACTTGCCCAACTACGTGCTGGTCGGGGTTGAGTCCGTGCTCCGTGACGATTTGGACGAGTTTTCTGACTTTGGCAATTGGGACATGGACCTGCCGACAGACAACGCCACCACAGGCATTTGGACAGCTGAAATTCCAGTGGGCTCCATGGGCGACGTCAACGATCCTTCGACGGTTGTGGCGCCACTGCAGGACCACACCCAAGGGTTCTTTGGATTTGCCTTCATCACGGGACTCAGCGGAGAACTTGGCGACGGCATTGGCGCCAACGACGTCGACGGTGGCCACACCACGCTGGTGTCTCCGGTCATCGATTTGACCCCGTATGAAAATCCTGTGATGACGTATTGGCGGTGGTACGCCAACGCGCCCGCAACCGGGGCCAATCCTGCCTCGGACTGGTGGCAGGTGGAGGTCACCAACGACGGCGGCAACACTTGGCAGTACCTCGAAAACACCTTGCAGCAGGACATTTCGTGGCGGCGCAAAGCCTTCCGGGTGGCGGATGTCATCGAACCCACGGACGCCTTCCAAATGCGCTTCATCGCCTCAGACAGCACCACGATTGGCGAGTACCTCGACGGCGGAAGCTTGGTGGAGGCTGCCTTGGACGACATCATTCTGTACGACTTGGGTTCAGGTGACGACGTGGGGGAAACCGGCGAGGTTGCCTCTGTGCATGTCCTCCCCAACCCTGCATCGCATGAGGCCACCCTGCGCGGGTGGATGCCTGGAAGCTCGGTCCGAGTGCACGACCTTCAGGGCCGCGAAGTGGCCTTGCACAGGGCCAACGGCGTGGGGCAAGCGCGTTTGGATGTGTCGACCTGGCCGGTGGGGGTGTACAGCGCCATAGGTTGGGATGGTCAAGGTGAGCAGGCCCAAGTGCGTCTTGAGGTGGTTCGCTGACAGGTCAAACCCCTTCCACAGCATCGCGGCTGATCCAGCCGACGTTGCCGTTGTCGAGTTCGATTTCTTGCCAGCCCTCGGTGTCGTGCAGCAAACATGCAGCCGCGCCCTCATGAAGTTGAAACAGGACCGTGCCCGAGGCAGAGGGTGTGCTTCGCACGTCCGTGCGGTCCACCATGACCACCACGCGCTGGGGTGCTTGAATGCGCTGGTGAGAGGCGTAAGCTCCTGCGAGGCCAATGAAGGCCAACGCCATGCTTCCGCCACCCAAGAAACCCACGGTTGATCTCGAGGCGGGCCGAGTTTTTCGCCAGCGGGCCATCCACAACACCCATGCGAGACACCAGCATATCAGGCCCCAAAGCAGCCAGCCACGGAGTTGTTCCGCGCCAAGCCATGAGCGCAACCAGTCTTTCAAGCCCAAGGTTGGCACGTCGGCGATGCGGTCTACGATTTTGGACTCAAGCAGGGCCATGTTGGCCTCCAACCCGGGGTGGCCAGGGTCCAGCAAGTTGGCCCGTTCGTAGTGGAGGCGGGCCACGCCAAGCTGGCCCAATTTGTACGCGGCGTTGCCCGCGTTGTACTCTGAAGAGAAGTGGCTCACCTCTTCTAGCAGGGCTTCATACCCGTCAAGGGCTTCTTGATGCTGCCCGGTTTCATAGGCTGCATTTGCCCGCTCAAAAGCCTGAGTCCAGCCCATTTCTGCGTCGCCGCTCGCAATACACGGCAAGGCCAGAAGGAGCCAGGTGGCCACGAGAAGGAGGGGCTTCATGTCCATGCTTGTTCGGTTCGTTGGGCCAAGGATCTCAGGGTTTCCGCCAGGTCGTCCGCCTTGATTGTGCTGGCTCCGTATCGTTGCATTTCCAGTGCATTCCAAAGGGCGTCCCATTCTGCAGCCAGGGAAGGCATGGTGTTGTTCAACGTCGCATGGACGGCCTCACGCGTCAGCGCCGAGCGTTCCCATTTCAATTTGGCCATGAGGTATTGCTCCATGGCTTCTCCGACATCTTCTGCCGATTGTCCTTGCTTCAACTGGGAATTCAAAGCCCTCAACGCACGTTTGTGCCGGGTGCCGAGTCGGTCCTGGGCCTCGCTGGATTTCGCGTTGCGGCGCGTAGCCGCCGCGCCGTAGATGACCGGCCCCGCCAGGAACAGCAACACAAGCACCCACACCCTCCAAGCCCACGTCTCGCGGCTGAGGAACCGAGAGGGCTTCAATTCGATGTGGCGGATGTCTTGGTTCAACACCTGAATGTCCTGCTGGTGGTTGAACGACACCCCGCCGATGCTGGCCTCTCCAGCACCCACCTTCAACGTAAGGGCTGGTGCGAGGCTTGTCATGTGCTTTGCCCGCAATGGATTGAAGTAAGTGGCTTCCACTCCGGGAAGGGTGTAGGTGCCGGGCGCACGCGGGATGGCGACAAACTTGAACGTGCGGCTGCCACGTTCGCCCTGTGATGTGATGTTGATTTGGTCTTCAACTTCGGCATCGAACACCTCGAATTCTGAGGGCCAAACCAATTCGGGCTCTCGGATAAATTTCAAGTTGCCTCGTCCGCGGTAAGTGACCGCCACGGTGACCGCTTCGTTCGTATTAAGGCTGTCGATCGAGGCCTTCTGGGTCACGGACAATTCCACGAAGGTGCCAAGCGAACTGGACGGCGCGGCTTCCGGAAGGGGCAACACTTCAAGCTTCACGGGATCGCACGTGGCAGTGAGTTCACGACCCTCAAAAAAATTGACCCGCATGTACCCAACAAGGTCGAAGTCTTTCAGCTCGAATGTCCCTGTTTGTTGCGGGAACGCCACGATTTTCCGAACCGTCGCGACATTGTAGCGCTTGCCGTTGATGAGCTGGGGTTCCCAGCGCGCTTCGGGCATATCCACGGTCTCTTTCCAAAAACCGTCAAGCTCTGGGATGTCGTAATTCCGCACGTCCAGGTTGTTGTATCGGTTGTAAATCCTGTAGTTCAACACGACCGGTTCCCCGAGGTACAAGGTGCGTTTGCTGGGTTCAATGGCGGTGACCAAATCGCGGACCGGCTGCTTTTGGGTTTGACTGTTGCGGCTCTTCGTTCGAGACGGCTGTGCGCGTCCGGAGGCAAACAGCCGGACGGGATTGCTTCTCAATGGCCCTTCACTCGTTTTCCATGACAGGGCTGGGATGGTGACCTCCCCGGACCCGAGGACTTTGTAGTTGTAGGTGTAGCGTTGCTCAGAGGTGGTCACCCCGTTGACCCAAGACGTGCTGTTGGAGGTGCTGGGCCCCATGCGGAATTCGAGTCCTTTCACTTCGGGAGGGTCGATGTTCCGGATTTTACAGTTCACAAATGTCAAAGTGAGGCGAAGCATGTCGCCCGACTGCACTTCCGTGGCATTCACCGTCAACTCCACGCGCGAGTCCTCGCGTTGGGCGTGCACAGGTGCGACGAAGCCCACCAGCCACAGCAGCGGCCACAGCGAAAGGCGCAGTGCATTCAGAGCGGGGATGTCACCAATCTTTTTCAATGGTCTTTGATTTGCCTTGACCTTGCTGTGCGTTGGTCAGTCGCAATTTCGCTTGGACTTCCTTTTCTTGCCGCTCCAAACTTTCCAAAATTCGCTCCATGTCGGCCCTGCTGATTTGGCCATCTCGCGGCTCCTCTTGCGAATCGTCACCTTCTGGCCCACTTTGAGGCTGCGATTCCTCAGAGTTTTCTTGGTCTCCGTCGTTGTTCTGACCTTCTTGGTTGTTTGAATCTGGGTTTTTCTCGTCTTGCCCGTCTTGGCCTTCCTCATTTTCTCCGTCGCCTTCTTGCTCCTG
>DKNS01000109.1:12042-20641 GCA_002469765.1 Flavobacteriales bacterium UBA7382
TTGCTCCTGCTCCTCCTGCTCTTGTTGTTTTTGCAGCCGTTGGGCCAAGGCCAAATTGTGTCTCGCGTCGTCGTTGTTGGGGTTGAGTCTCAAGGTTTGTTTGGCACGTTCGACAGCCTCAGCAGCATCTCCTTCCACCAGAGCGCTGACGCAGGCGTTGTAGTGTGCAAACTCCTCCAACCCCGTGCCTTTAAGCCGTGTGGCAGCCTTGTCGAACAACGTCTTGGCCGAAGCCCAATCCTCGGCCTGCATGTGGGCACACCCTTGGTTGTACAGGGCAACACTTCCCATGTCCTCGTCCTTGGTGGCCTCTCCGAAGGCCTGCAGGGCTGCGTCGGCGTTGCCGTCCATGAAAGCCTCTGACCCTGCAACCAAGTGTTCTTTGACGGCTGTTTGAGCTTGGATTTGGATGCCCATGCCCCAAGCCAGAAGCGCCAGGATACCAGCCTTGGCCAGGCGCTTGCGTAGGAAGACTGTGCTGGGCACAAGCGTCTCCAGAAGCAACAAGCAGGCGGCCAAGATCAAGAAGGGCATGAGTTGGTGATCGAAATCCACAAAGCTGACAGCGGCGACTCGAGCGGTGGTCAGTTCGTTTTTGAATTGCATCAGGGGGGTGAGGTCCACAAAACCTTTCCCTGCGCGTGTGTACGTGCCTTGTCCGGCTTGGGCGGCTTCGAGAAGGGTGGCTTCATCCAGCTTCGACACCACCGCATTTCCTTGGCGGTCTGTGCGGAATCCTGAAGGCCTGCCCCCGGAGTCAAACGCCGGGATGGGCGCCCCTTCCAGCGTGGCCAGCCCGAGAAAATGAACGTTTCCACCTTCCTTGGCAACTTCCGAAGCGGCCGAAACCACATCGTCCTCGTGGTTTTCGCCATCCGTCAAGACCACGACGGTCCTTGCCGCCTCTGAATTCTCGTCGAAGCCCGTCCAGCACGTTCGAATCGCAGAGCCCACGGCGGTGCCTTGGGTGGCCACCATGCCAGGACTGACAGATGCCAAGAAGAGTTTGACAGCGGCCAGATCGGTGGTCAGAGGGCACTGCACGTAGGATTCTCCTGCAAAGACGACCAACCCAATCCGGTCACCTGTGGTTTGGGCCATCAGACGCTCTACAGTTCGTGATGCCAGATCGAGCCTCGGCATGCCGACATCCTCGGTCATCATGCTGTTGCTGACATCCAGGGCCACCATCATGTCGATGCCTTCGGATTCCACTTCTTCCAGTCGGCTGCCCAATTTTGGGTCGAGCCAACCGACGACCAGGGCTGCCAGCGCCCAGCGCCAAAGCAAGAACTTCCAGGCCTGACGGAACACCCCGTAGGGAGGCAGAACCGACTCCAAAAGGGCCGCGTCGGAAAACCGGAGCATGGTCTTGTGTCTCCAGTGAAAGTGAGACAAGGCCAGCAAGGTGGCAAGGCCCGTGGCCACGAGCAAAGGCCAGTGCTCGGTGCGGTGGAGCGTCAGGCTTGGCACAGCTGCTTGCGCGGCAATCCATGCCGCGGTCAACCCCAGCCACAGGACGATTTCCAGAAACAGCACCAAGCCAAGCACGGGCCGCAACGAAGGATGTTCGTGTGAATTCATGCGTTGGCCGATTTCGAGAGTGTGGATTTCAGGACAAACTCCGTCACCAGCGCCACCAAGGCCAACAGCACCCAAGTGCCATTGGCTTCCGTTTTTCTTTGGTACCGCAACACATTGAATTGGGTGCGCTCCAAAGAGTCGATTTCGCGGTAGATCTCCTCCAGCTTGTCCTCGTTGGTCGCCCGGAAGTAGCGTCCTCCTGTTGCAGAAGCAATCTCCTGCAACGTGACCTCATCAATCTTCACGTCAACCCAGTCGTATTTGTAGTTCCCGTTGGGCAGAATTGCCACAGGGCTCTTGGCTTTGCCGATGGTGCCCACCCCAATGGTGTACACCCGAATGCCGTTCAGCTCGGCCAGCTGGGCTGCGTCGCGAGGTTCGATCTGGCCTGCGTTGTTTTCACCGTCGGTCAAAAGCACAACCACTTTGCTCTCTGCCTCCGACCCCTTCAGCCGGTTGACAGCCGTGGCGAGTCCGGTGCCAATGGCAGTGCCTCCTTGCAGTTGGCCAGTGTTCAGTTGGCCGAGCCCGTTCTTGACGACGATGTGGTCCGTGGTGATGGGCACAGAGGTGAACGCCTCTCCCTCGTAGGCCACCACCCCAATTCGATCAAAAGGGCGGCTGTCGACGAACTCCATGGCCACATCCTTGGCACTTTCAAGGCGATTGGGCTTGAAGTCCTTGGAAAGCATGGATCCACTGAGGTCCATGGTGAGCACCATGTCGATTCCCTCGCGGGTCATGTTCTCGACTGTGGAGGCCGTTTGTGGCCTGAACAGCGCCACGCTCAAAGCGGCAAGTCCCAAGGTTCGAAGCCCTGGTGGCATTTCCATCCAAATCGAAACACCCCAGTCGCGCAATGTCCAGGCAGGCGCGTCTGCTTTGCAGAGGGCCGATGGCGACCACCACATTCCTTGTGCAGCGTAGGGGCCGTTTGGCCAGAAGGACAGCACCAGATGCAGAATCAGGACAGCGAGGCCCAGCCAGCCCCAATGCTCAGCGCAAGTCACGCCCTCTCGTTCGGCGCTCCATGCGATGGCCAGGCCAAGCAGTGCGACGGCGTGTGGAACCGCCCTTGCCACGTGAGGCTGCCAGTTGGGGTCACGCATCTTCGTGGTCGGGTTGGGTTTCAATCACGAAGTCGCGGTACGCTTCCAAGGTGGTGCGGTGTGTCAAGTCGGGCAATTCACCTTTCGCGAACTTGACCATATCCGCTTGGGCCAGGGTCCTTGCCAGGCGGTCGTGCCAGGCCGAAGGCACACGCGACGACCCAAGCATGGCCACGACTTCGTCGGTGGTTTTTTCAGCCGCGCGCATGTCAAACTGGCCTTCGAGGTATCGGCGGAGAACCAACGATGCTTCCGCTTGGACCTCCTTGGCCTCGCCGCGTTTCCAAGCCTCGTTGGCAATCAACCTGTCGAGCGATTCCAGTGCCACCTCGTGGGGCAGACGGGAAGGAGGAACGTCTTCTTGGTTGGAAGCGTCGCCGTTGGCGGAATGGTTTCGTCTCCATCCCAACTTCCATGCGGCAAAGGCCAAGGCAAGCGCAAGCATCGCACCGCCCCACCATGGCCAGGTGCGCATCAATTGTTCCCAAAGGGTCCATTCGAACACCACAATGCCTTGTGCCGGCCTCGGCTGGGCTTCCGGTTGCAAATTCGGGGCAACGACTTCAAGCATGAAGGGCTGGGTCAGGTGCGGGCCAAAGGCCACAGGCGGCACGACCACAAATCCAGAATCCCAGCTCGTCACCAGCCAGGCTTTTCGCAAAATCAGGTCGCCTGATGCATCTGCGGGAGAAGGCACGGTGTCGATGTCGCTTTCGGCGAGCACCTCCAGGCCTCCGGCGGCGGTGTCCGTCCACGCAGGCCATGCGGTGCTGTCGGCCAACCCGGCGTTCAGTTCGTCCAGGGTCAAGAGCCAGTTGGCGGTCAGCTGGACGCGCTCTCCCCATTGCAATGCCGAGGTGTCGGGCTGCAAAGAGACCTGGGCCCAACTTGGGTTGGACCAAGCCAACACGGCCGACATCCATCCGACCGTGAGGCGCATGTTGCGTTCAAGTCCTTCCATGAAACAGCTTCATCAAGGGTGGAACCAAGGTCTCGTTCGTGGAGATGCAAGTGTGGTCGATGCCTGCACGCGCCATGACAGCTGCCACCTGGGTTCTGTGCGACTCGCTTTGCGCAGACCACGCCCGTTGGGCACGGCGTGAAGAGGTGTTTACCCAAGAATTTCGGCCCGTCTCCGGGTGAACAAGCTTCATCCAGCCCATGGCCGGCAGGTTGCGGTTCAACGGGTCGTCCAATTGAATCGCCACCAGGTCATGACGGCGACCGGTCCGTTTCAAGAGGGTTTCCAAATCCTCACCTGACTCCAGGTCTTTGAAATCGGACAACAGAAACGCAATGGTGCGCTTGCGCATGGCGGTGGAGAAATGACCCAGCGCCTTGACCAAGTCGCTGCCCTTTCCCTTTGGTTTGCAGTCTAAAATTTCTCGAACGATGCGAAGGGCATGCGTCCGGCCTTTGCCTGGCGGGATGAACTTCTCGACCCGGTCGGTGAACAGCACCGCACCCACCTTGTCGTTGTTGCCCATGGCGCTGAAGGCCAAAATGGCGGACAACTCAGTCACCAGGTCCTGTTTGGTGCGTTGTTGCGTGCCGCCTTGGATGGAGCCGCTCAGGTCCACAAGCAGGAACACGGTGAGCTCCCGCTCCTCTTCAAACACTTTGACGTGGGGCGACCCTGTGCGGGCGGTCACGTTCCAATCGATGGTCCGGACTTCGTCTCCGGCCTGGTATTCACGGTTCTCGCTGAATGCCATGCCGCGCCCCTTGAACGCGCTTTTGTATTCGCCTGCAAAAATGCGGTCGCTCAAGCCGCGGGTGGCAATCTCCACCTGCTGCACCTTTTTTAGCAATTCAGAGGCCTCCATGGCTGTGGGAAGAATCAGGGGACCTCGACGTGGTCCATCAATTCGGTGAGGATTTGGGCAGAGGTGATGTTTTCCGCTTCTGCTTCAAACGTCACGCCAATGCGATGGCGCATGACATCCATGGCCACGGCCCGAACGTCCTCCGGAGTCACAAATCCTCGGTGCTTCAAGAAAGCGTGCGCCTTGGATGCCATGCCCAGTCCAATGCTGGCGCGCGGCGAGGCTCCAAAGGCGATGAGATTTTTCAAATGGCCCAACCCGCAGTCTTCGGGATTCCTGGTCGCGAAGACCAAGTCCACGATGTAACGCTCAATTTTTTCGTCCATGTAAATGGAGCGCACCAGCTTGCGCGCTTCCACAATGTCCTCCTGGCTTACCACCTTTTGGGGCTTTGGAAGTCCCGATTCTTGGAGGTTGGCGCGCACAATTTGGCGTTCCTCGTCCTTCGTGGGGTACCCGATGACCACCTTCAACAAGAAGCGGTCCACTTGGGCTTCAGGCAAGGGGTAGGTCCCTTCTTGTTCGACGGGGTTTTGGGTGGCCAACACCAAAAACGGTTCCGGCAAAGGGTGAGTCTCGCCGCCGATGGTCACCTGACGTTCTTGCATGGCTTCAAGGAGGGCGCTCTGGACTTTCGCAGGGGCACGGTTGATCTCGTCAGCCAGCACAAAGTTGGCAAACACGGGCCCCTTTTTCACGGAGAACTGTTGGTCCTGTTGGTTGTACACCAGGGTGCCGACCACGTCGGCGGGCAGCAGGTCTGGGGTGAACTGCACCCGCGAGAAGTCTCCAGCAACCGTGTCACTCAGGCTTTTAATGGCAAGGGTTTTCGCCAGCCCAGGCACCCCTTCCAAGAGCACGTGGCCGTTGGCGAGGAGTCCAATCAACAAGCGATCCACCATGCCCGTTTGTCCCACAATTGCGCGGCCCATTTCGGCACGAATGAGCTCAACGAACTGGCTCTTGCTCGCGATGTTTGCGTTCAAGGCTTGGATGTCCGGCGCTCCTGTTCCAGCCGCTTCTTGAGGTTCCATCAATTCCATAACTCGCGAAGATATTCGGAGGTGTGCGTGGATGGGGACAGGGGTTCTTAAAATTGTGTGAACAGCGCGTGGGAAACCTTTGGGTGGTCCTTTTGGTGGAGAGGTGTGGTGTGGGGCATTTTGGTCACCATGCTTTTTTCAGACATCCTTCAAAACGTGGCCGAATTCCACGAAGCCTTCCGCATCCCCAATGCGTCCAAACCCCACGCGGACTTGACCCGAGAGGAAGCTGAGCTTCGTCACCGGTTGATGGCCGAGGAGAACGATGAATACCTTGAAGCGGCGGCCGTGGGTGACATGGTGGAGGTGGCAGACGCCTTGGGAGACCAGCTTTACATCTTGGCTGGCACCATGATGCGTCACGGCATGCAAGATGTGATTGCGAAGGTCTTCCAGGAGATTCAATCCAGCAACATGTCCAAACTTGGGTCCGACGGCCAACCCATCCTTCGTGAAGATGGCAAGGTCATGAAAGGCCCCAACTACTTCCGCCCCAACATTGCTGGCATTTTGGAAAGCCACGACCCCCTCGCAAGCTTGGATACTTCTGAAGTCAACGAAGATTTGCATTTGAGCAAATTGGGCTGGAGCGTTTCTGGGAAGCAGGAATTGGACCGGTTGACCATCAAAGAGACCTCTTCGCATGTGCAGGGGAAGGCATTGATGCCCGACGCGAAATTGGCCCAAGTTTGAAGACGGGGGTGCTTCTTCAACGCGCCCTGAAGTTGGCCCGGTCGGGTCGGGTCAATTGGTTCAGCCGGTTGATGCAGGAAGTGGTTCCTTTCAACAGGCCTCACCGAATTCGTGTGGTGGAATTGGCCGCCGAACAATGCAAAGTGGCGTTGCCCTGGCGCCGTCGAAATTTAAATCACGTGGGCACCATGCACGCATGCGCGTTGGCCACGGCGGCAGAATACGCGTCGGGACTGTGTTTGATGAATGCCATGGAACACGACAGGGTGCGTCTTGTGATGGCCAATTTGAACATCACTTACCCCAGAAGGGCGCAGTCCGAGTGCACGGCCGTCGCCAAGTTGGACAGCCAGCACTTTGCGGACATATTGGCTCAGCTTGACAAGGAGGGACGGGGGGCTTTTGTGCTCAAAGCGCAAGTCAAAAATGCCGACAACGAGGTGGTGGCGTCGGCGGAAATCACATGGCACCTCAAGCGCCTGTTGGCATGAGAATTCCAGTGGTCTGAACCGCTTATCTTTGGGGCCCTCTAAGACGCACCCATGATTGCAATTACCTTGCCCGACGGCACAGTCAAACAAGTTTCAGAAGGAACCACCTCCTTGGACGTGGCCATGTCCATCAGCGAAGGCTTGGCCCGCAATGTGCTCGCGGCCGATGTGGATGGTGAAGTTTGGGATCCGCAGCGTCCCCTCTCATGCGATTGTACACTGAAGCTTTTGACTTCGAGGGACGACGAGGGGATGAACACCCTTTGGCACAGCTCGGCCCACCTCATGGCCGAAGCCCTGGAAGCCCTTTATCCCGGCATCAAATTCTGGGTCGGACCCCCAGTGGAAAATGGATTCTACTACGACGTGGACTTTGGGGAGCACACCTTCACCGACAAGGACATCCCTGCTGTGGAACAAAAAATGATGGAGTTGGCCAAGGCCAAGAACCCATTTGTTCGCAAGGACATGTCGAAGGCAGAAGCGCTTGGGTATTTCACCGACAAGGGAGACGAGTACAAGCTCGATTTGCTCGAAGGCCTCGAAGATGGGACAATCACCTTTTACACCCAAGGTGGATTCACTGACCTCTGCCGAGGGCCACACATTCCCCACACCGGCATGATCAAAGCGGCCAAAATCATGGCCATTGCTGGCGCCTATTGGAAGGGCGACGAAACTCAAAAGCAACTGACTCGGGTGTACGGGGTGACCTTCACCAAAAAGAGCGAGCTGAAAGAGCACTTGGAGTTGCTAGAGCAGGCCAAGGCCCGCGACCACCGCAAGCTCGGTAAAGAGCTTGATTTGTTCCACTTCTCGGAAAAGGTTGGGCAAGGCTTGCCGCTTTGGTTGCCCAAGGGTGCCGACCTGCGCATGCGACTTGAGAATTTCCTCAAAGAGGCCCAGCGCAAATCTGGCTACGAATCGGTGATCACCCCGCACATTGGCAACAAAGATCTGTACGTGACTTCAGGCCACTACGCCAAGTACGGCGAGGACAGCTTTCAACCCATCCACACGCCGGCCGAAGGGGAAGAGTATTTGCTCAAACCGATGAATTGCCCGCACCACTGCGAAATCTTCAAGGCACGACCTCGGTCGTACCGCGACTTGCCCGTGCGGTTGGCGGAATTTGGCACGGTGTACCGCTACGAGCAAAGTGGAGAACTTCATGGCCTCACGCGGGTGCGTGGTTTCACTCAAGACGACGCGCACATTTTCTGCACGCCGGACCAGGTGAAGGAAGAAATGGGGAAGGTCATCGATTTGGTCTTGTACATCTTCAAGACCCTCGACTTCCAAAACTTTGTTGTGCAGGTCAGTTTGCGGGACCCAGACAAGCCGGAGAAGTACATCGGCGAGAAAGAAAACTGGGACAAAGCGGAGCGTGCAATCCAAGAAGTGGCGGAGGAGAAGGGGCTCGAAACTGTGGTGGAATTGGGCGAAGCGGCGTTCTACGGCCCCAAGCTCGACTTCATGGTCCGCGATGCGATTGGCCGCCGTTGGCAGCTGGGCACCGTCCAAATCGACTACAACCTGCCCGAGCGTTTCGAGTTGGAGTACACAGGGGCGGACAACGGCAAGCACCGCCCTGTGATGATTCATCGGGCGCCCTTTGGCTCGATGGAGCGGTTTGTCGCGATTCTCATCGAGCACTGTGCCGGGAAGTTCCCGTTGTGGCTTACGCCTGAGCAGGCGCGCATTCTTCCGATCAGCGATCGTTTCAACGAATACGCTGAAAATCTTTCGAAAGTGCTGGAAAATAGCGATATTCGCGCCCTCGTAGACGCGCGGTCAGAAAAGGTCGGCAAGAAAATCCGCGAAGCGGAACTTGACAAAGTGCCTTACATGCT
>DKNS01000109.1:21024-40497 GCA_002469765.1 Flavobacteriales bacterium UBA7382
GAAGGGGACTTGGGAAGTGTCAGCATCGAGGCCTTCGCCCAGAGAATTCAGGGTGAGGTTGCGGAGACGCTGGCGAACAAGATTGAAGAATAATTAAAAACAACAGTCATCGCAATACGCAGAAGAAGGACCGGCTTTCGAGGCAGGGTCATCAAGGAAGATCCACACCGGATCAACGAGAAAATCACGGTCGAAACCGTCCGCCTTGTGGGGGACAACGTTGAACCGGCCATCGTAAAAATCAGGGCGGCACTCGCCCAAGCGAAGGAACTCGAGCTTGATTTGGTGGAAATCAGCCCCAAGGCAGACCCTCCCGTGTGTCGCATCATCAACTACCGGAAATTCCTCTACGCGCAGAAGAAGAAACAAAAAGAGCTCAAGGCCAACCAATCGAAGGTGGCGATCAAGGAGATTCGCTTTGGTCCCAACACCGACGACCACGACTTCCAATTCAAGTTGAAGCACGCTCGGAAATTCCTAGAAGAGGGAGCCAAGGTGAAAGCCTATGTGTTCTTCCGGGGCCGTACGATTGTCTTCAAGGAGCGCGGAGAAATCCTCCTCTTGAAATTTGCCCAAGAATTGGAAGACCTGGGAGCCGTGGAGCAGATGCCCAAACTCGAGGGCAAGCGCATGACTGTCATGTTCAATCCGAAGAAAAAATAACCCACCACAACTCAATTCCGAGGCCATGCCGAAGATGAAAACAAAATCCAGCGCCAAGAAGCGTTTCAAGCTTACTGGAACTGGCAAAATCAAGCGCAAGCACGCCTTCAAGAGTCACATCTTGACGAAAAAAGGCACCAAGCAAAAGCGCAACCTCACGCACTCAACAACCGTCGACAAGGCGGATGTGCCCAACATCAAGCGTCAGTTGTTGGTCTGATCGATCAACCGAAGACACTGGTTTGTTTCACCCGGTGTTTGGCTTTTCAAGTTTGAGCTTCTGCCCAACGCCAACCACCAAACAAGAACACAAAAATGCCAAGATCAAAAAATGCCGTGGCCTCACGCACTCGTCGCAAGAAGGTCCTCAAAATGGCGAAGGGGTACTACGGTGCCCGCAAAAATGTCTGGACGGTCGCCAAAAACGCCGTCGAAAAAGGTCTCCAGTACGCCTACGTCGGACGAAAGCTACGCAAGCGTCAATTCCGCAGCCTGTGGATTCAGAGAATCAACGCAGGAGCCCGTCAGCACGGAATGTCCTACAGCGTTTTCATGGGCAAGTTGTCCAAGTCTGGCATCGAGCTCAACCGCAAGGTCCTCGCGGACCTCGCTATGAACCATCCCGAAGCCTTCAAGGCTGTGGTGGACAAAGTCAAATAAGAACAATCACCTGTGGTGGGTGACAAAGAAGGGCGGTCCTCATGGACCGCCCTTTTTCGTGCCTGGGATGTCCTTGGGCTCAGCGGTCCAGCACACGTTGAAGGGCCAACGCGGCCGAGGTGAAATCGGACTGGTAACTCAAGGCTTCGCGGTAGTCTAGCTCCGCTTGGGTCAGATTGTCCAGACTCTCGTAAGCCAGTCCTCGGTTGTAGAATGCTTGGTGGTAGTATGGCAGGGCTTCGATTGCGCGTGTGAAGTGCACCACTGCGCTGTCGTATTGTTGAAAGTGCTCCAGGTGGATGTAGCCTTGGTTGAAGGCGGCGGTGGCATTCTGGCTGTCAAGTTTCAGAATGTCACGGTACAGGCTGAGGGCACGCAGCAGAAAAGGCCGCGACGTGGGCTGGCGCTGTTGCAGAAAGTAAGCCAAATTGTATTTGGCTTCCACGCTGTTGGGGTTGAGCGCCATCGCTGTGGTGTAATACCCGATGGCGAGGGTGTCGTTTTCCGCGGCCAGGGCGAGGCCCAACGCGATATAACCGTCGAAAAAGTCGGGATTGACCTCCACGGCCGTTTGGAACGAGCTCTTGGCGTTGGCCACATTGCCTTGGTCCCTGTAAATCATGCCCTTCATCCAATACGCCTCGTGGTTCAAGGCGTCTTGTCGAAGCACATCGTTCAAGTGGGCAAAAGCCTCTGGATGTTGGCCCAAGTGAATGTGCATTTCGGCCCGCCGAATCAGACAAGGAAGGTGCGATGGGGCCACCTCCAAGCACGCATCCAGGTGCTCGATGCAGGGCTCAAAGGCTTGGTTCAGATACAGCGCATCGGCTTTGGCGCTCCATGCTGGGGCGTGGTTGGAGTCGGCCTTGAGGGCCAGATTGAGGTCTGCCAGACCCAAGCTTATTCGTCCTAGGCGAAGGTGCCACGCTGCACGGTCCACATATCTGCTGGCATCATCTGGGGATTCCAAAATCCATGCATTGAAGTGGGCCGCGCTGTCCAGGTTGACGGCGTTCTGATTGTCGGCGCCTTCCGGGCTGGGGTATGGGCCGCCACAGCCCACAAAGGCCAAAGCGAGGAGTCCCATGGACACCCCGCTTTGCATGTTGTGTTTGAATTGAGAAAGGATCGAGGAGGTCATGCCAATTCTGCAGCTTCCTCTTCGGTGGTTTGGGCCTTGGTGGGACGTACAGCTTCCACAATCTTGGCTTCCAGTTCATCCATCAATTCAGGGTTGTCTTCAATCAGACCTTTTACGGCGTCCCGACCTTGTCCGAGTTTGGTGTCTCCATACGAGAACCAGGATCCGCTCTTCTTGATGATGTCGTGGTCCACGCCGAGGTCGATGATTTCACCTGACTTGGAAATGCCTTCGCCGTACATGATGTCGAATTCTGCCCGGCGGAATGGTGGGGCCACCTTGTTTTTGACAATTTTGACTTTCGTGCGGTTTCCTTGCACGACATCTCCGTCTTTGATCTGGGTGGAGCGACGTATGTCGATGCGCACAGAAGCATAGAACTTCAATGCGTTTCCGCCCGAGGTTGTTTCGGGGTTGCCAAACATCACCCCAATCTTCTCGCGAAGTTGATTGATGAAGACGCAGCAGCAACCTGTTTTGCTGATGGTTCCTGTGAGTTTCCGCAAGGCCTTGGACATCAGTCGTGCTTGCAATCCCACGGAGCTGTCGGACATTTCGCCTTCGATTTCTGCGCGTGGGGTCAGTGCGGCCACTGAGTCAATCACAATAAGGTCGATGGCGCCTGAACGGATGAGGTTGTCCGCGATTTCGAGTCCCTGTTCGCCGTTGTCGGGTTGAGAAATCAAGAGATTTTCGGTGTCGACGCCCAGGTTCTCGGCGTAGAATTTGTCGAAGGCGTGTTCAGCGTCAACAATGGCACAAATGCCACCTTGCTTTTGGCATTCCGCAATTGCGTGGATGGCCAGTGTGGTTTTCCCGGAGGATTCGGGACCGTAGATCTCAACCACTCGCCCTCTGGGGTACCCGCCTATGCCGAGGGCCAAGTCGAGGTTGAGGCTTCCGCTGGGAATCGAATCAACTTTCTCCACCGCTTCCGCACCGAGTTTCATCACAGTGCCTTTTCCGTAAGTCTTGTCCAACCGATCCAAGGTCAGTTGGAGGGCTTTCATTTTGTCGTTGTTGCCTGCCATTGTTCTGTTGTTTAGGGCGAAGGTATTCGGGTCACTCCGTAAAGGACTTACGGAGGGGGCTCCGTTTTGTCCACGACGGCTTGAAATCAATGAACGGCGGTCGTCACGCCTCAGGTTGGAGGATTTCTTCCGCGTGTGCTTTGACCTTGGGTTTGGCGATGATGCGGCCTATGGTGCCGTCAGGTTCAATTACAAAGGTGGTGCGGTGTGTGCCGTCAAATTCGCGACCCATGAATTTTTTGGCCCCCCACACCCCGAAGGCATGGTGCACGCTTAACTCTTCGTCGCAGAGCAAGTCAAACCCGAGGCTGTGCTTGTCGATGAATTTGTGGTGCGACTTGGCGGGATCCTTGCTGACCCCCAAGACCGTGTATCCGGCGGCTTTGAGCGAGCTCAAGTTGTCGTTCAAGTTGCACGCTTGGTTGGTGCACCCCGGGGTGTTGTCTTTGGGGTAGAAGTACAAGACCAACTTCTGTCCTGCAAATTGAGCCAAGGTCCGCACGTTGCCGTGTTGGTCTGGGGCTGAAAATTCCGGGGCTTTGTCGCCAACCTGGAGGGGAGAAATGCATGTCGCCATGCTTCAAAGAACACGCGGAAGCCTGCGAGGTTTGCGAGCCGTAGTCCCTAATTTTCCCCTGCGTGTCCACAGCTTCCCACACAACCCCCACTTTTGTCGAGGTGGTGGTGCCTCTGGCGCTACCCAAGACGCTGACATACAAGTGGTTTAATGATGGGTCAGTGCCTGTGGTGGGCGCACGCGTGGTGGTTCCCCTTGGACGAAAAAAGTGGACGGCGGTGGTTTGGGAAAGCCACCAAAGGCCCCCCGAAGGCTATGTGGCCAAAGAGGTGGAAGCCGTGGTGGACGAAACGCCCATCATGACCGTGGTCCAGCGTGACTTGTTTTCGTGGATGGCAAGGCATTACATGTGTACGTTGGGGGAAATGATCGGTGCGGCACTCCCTGCGGGGATGAAGCTTGAAAGCACCACCCAAATCGTGGTCCACCCTGAGGCTGGCCAAGTGTCGGAAGAGGGGTTGAGCGACACAGCGCTGCTCCTCTTGGACGCCCTACATGTGCGTGAGGCCATGACCTTGCGGGAGTGTGCAGACCTCTTGGATGTCCGCCACCCCCAACGCATTATTAAGACCTTGATTCAGAAAGGCTTGGTGTTGACCAAGGAAGAACTCAAGGAGCACAATAAACCGAAGCCCGTTGCGTGGCTTAAGGTGGCGGAAGGGGTGAAGGAGTCAGAATTGTCTGAGGCTTTGGCTTGGGCCGGGGTCAAAGCGGCGGCGATGGAACGGTTGCTGTTGACGGTGGTCGAGCATGGCGAGCTGCCCAAGGTCCAAGCCCAGAAGCGCAGCCGCACGGACGCCGCCACGGTCAAGAAATGGGTGGAGCGTGGCATCCTTCAACTCGAAGAGCGCGAGCCCACCCAGCCGAGTGCGCCAGGTACCGCAAGTCTTCCATCGTTGTCCGATGCCCAAACCAGAGCATACAATGACGTTCACATTTCTTTGGTGGCGCGCACACCCGTCCTGTTGCAAGGGGTCACAGGGTCTGGAAAGACGGAAATCTACACCCACCTCATTGCCGAGGCGTTGTCTGCGGGAAACCAAGTGTTGTTTTTGGTGCCAGAAATCGCATTGACCACCCAGTTGATCGCGCGTCTTCGCCGGTTTTTTGGCGATGTTGTGCAGGTGTACCACAGTCGGTTTTCGAGCAGCGAGCGCACCAACACGTGGATGCAGGTCATGGCACCTGAGCAGGGCCAACTTATTGTGGGTGCCCGAAGTGCAGTGCTCTTGCCGCTGCCGAAATTGGGCCTGATTGTGGTTGACGAAGAACACGAGCCAAGTTTCAAGCAACATGACCCCGCCCCGCGTTACCATGCCCGTGATGTGGCACTTTGGTTGGCCGCCAAGAACAAGGTGCCAACGGTGTTGGGTTCGGCCACGCCTGCGGTGGAAACGCAATGGCTTGTGGACCAAGGTCGTCTCCACCGGGTTTCTTTGACTGAGCGGTTTGGGGGCGCCATGCTGCCGGAGATTTTTGTGGCGGATTTGAAGAAGGAACACAAGCAACGCAGCATGCGGGGTGGGTTCAGCAAGTTGCTTCGGGACGAGATGGATGTGGCGTTGGACGCGGGCAGACAAGTGATCTTGTTCCAAAACCGACGTGGGTACGCCCCATCCATGCAATGCACACAATGCGGTCATGCCACGTCATGTGAACGCTGCGACATTCCGCTTGTGGTGCACAAAACCCTCGGTGGTCTGCACTGCCATCATTGCGGGTACCATGAGCGCCCCGCGCCCACCACATGCGTTGCCTGTGGCAGCACGGCCCTCAAGCCTCAAGGGTTGGGCACCGAGCGCATCGAGGAAGAGCTTCAAGAGTTGTTCCCCAAAGCGAGGGTGGCTCGGATGGATTTGGACACCACCCGGAAGAAGACGGACCACGCCCGGTTGCTGGAGGCCTTTGCAGACCAGGAATACGACATCTTGGTGGGAACCCAAATGGTGTCCAAAGGCCTTGATTTTGCGAATGTGGGCTTGGTCGGGGTGTTGTCGGCAGACCGCATGCTCACGTTCCCTGATTTCAGATCTTTCGAACGGGCCTACCAAATGTTGACCCAAGTTTCTGGCCGCGCAGGTCGTTCTAAAGACGGACCGCGAGGCAAGGTGGTCATTCAGTCTTTCAGTGCCGACCATTGGCTGTTGCAACACGTCGTGGAGCAAGACCACGAGGCGTTGGTGAGTCGCGAATTGATCGAGCGCCAGATGTACATGTACCCGCCTTATGTGCGGATGATTCGTCTGACGTTGAAGCACTCCGACACCCAGCGGGTGGACGCAGGCGCTGCGGTGTTGGCGGCGCGTTTGCAACAGCGATTTGGAGACCGGGTCATTGGACCAGACACCCCGGCGTTGGCGCGCATCAACGACCTGCACATCCGGCAGGTCACCTTGAAATTTGAGCGAAGCTTGGCGCCCCAGCAGTACCGTCCGTTCCTTGAGGCCGATTTGGAAGAATTTCAAAAAGACGCGCGGTGGAAGCGCCTCCGACTGACCGTGGATGTGGACCCGGTTTAACGGAGTATTGCTTGCTTGAGCGTTGTTCGGTACGTCCCACCTTGGGCGGCACTTGGTTCGAATATGGCTTCCACCAAGGTGGCGCGTTCAAGCCATGCGCCCGCCTCTGATGAGGTGACGTGAGCCTCTCCCTGAGGCAGGGCGATGTGATGCGTTCCCAGTTGGCGGCCCTGCAAGTCGAACCCGCGCAACGTCCATTGGCCATCCCGAGCCTGGGTCAAGTCCAACCGCGATCCAGTCCAAGCAGCCCGGGTGTCGAAGGGGGCGACCCACTCTGTCACGTCGTTCCAGTCCATCAAGTTGCCGAAGTACACGGTGTTGTTGCCACTGCACGCCACGGCGTACGTGTCGCCGGCGGTGTTGATGCTGAGATCGGCGGGGTTGCTCAGGGGGCTGCCCTGCACCAGGGTTTCGCCGTCAGACCACGTTCCGTCGTCGGCCATGGTGAACAGGGAGAGCCGCTGTGGCGACCAAGAGCTGACCACAAAGCTTCCCCACACGTGGTCGACTCCGTCGCAGTTGCCCAGTCCAGTGCTGGACAGGACAGTACTTTGCGCCCCTGTTTCGACATCGATGGCCAACACGGATGCATTGCCTCCCCAATTCACGACGTACGCCGTCTGGTCCACCACGGTGACGCCGTTGGGTGTCGTTCCGGTGTTGCCGACCAGCGTGCTGACCTGCATGTCGGTTGGGTCGGTCACATCCACTTTCAGGATTCGGCCAGTGCCGAAGTCGCTGACCACGAGAAAGTCTCCTCCGTCGCTGCTGAAGCTGCCCATCCCGTTCAGGAAGGTAACGCCCACGGGAATGACGGAACCGATTTGGCCTTCACTCACCACGTCGTAAGCGCGGATGACGTTGTTCTGGATGGCGAACAAGGTCGACCCAAGAACTTCCATGCCATGGGTGGCTCCGCCATTTCCAAAGGTCGTCCAGTTGACTCCCTCGTCTGCGGTCACCAACATGCTGCTGCCGTTGCTCACCACCCAACGGTCGCTGTTGGGTTCGTATTCCACGGCTTCAATGGAAGTGAGGGTTTGGCCCCAAGCGGCGGTCAAACACATGGCGGAACAGAGCAGGATGGAAGACAATCGTTTCATGGGCCAGAAGGTACGGCCTCAGTCCTCTGTTTCTTGAAGGGTGTACGTCGACCAGGTGCGCGCTGCCAGGACGTAAAACAACGTAAATAACCCCGCAGCCGCCAGCCCGTACCATGCCGCTCCCGACCAATCAGGTGGGTTCAGTCCAGACTCTCGTGCTTGCTGCGCTGAGATGCTGTCGGTGAGGTTGTGGGTGACCTTCCACACACGGTACAGTTGGTTTTTGACAAGGGTGGTGCTTCCGAAGCCCACAATCGGGACCAACACGAGCCATCCTTGAAACCAGAGCTCGTAGCGAATGCGAAGCTCTTGGAAGGTCATGGTCGAGGGGTGTTTCGCGCCCCAAAAATGGCGCTGCCCACGCGCACCATGGTGCTTCCTTCTTGCACGGCGACAGGCCAATCCCCACTCATACCCATGCTAAGGGTTCGCCACGCAGCCCCTCGCGCCGTGGCGACAGGATGCATGGCGTTGTCCATCTCCTGGAACAAGGTGTGCAGCAACTTGAACTCCAGGCGCACCTGCTTTTGGTCGTCTGTGAAGGTGGCCATCCCCATGAGACCGACAGGCCGCAGGTGCGGATAAGCCTCCCAGACTTCGCGCTGTGCGAGGTCGCGAAGTTCCTCTGGACTGAACCCGAATTTTGTGGACTCGGCGGCGATGTGCACCTGAAGCAGGAGGTCGACGGTTCGGTCCAACTTCGCCGCTTCTCGTTCCATCACGTCCAGGACTTTCACCCGGTCCACGCCGTGCACCAGGTGCACGTAAGGCAGGAAGTCCTTGATCTTGTTGGTTTGAATGTGGCCGATCATGTGCCACCGGATGTCTCGGGGAAGCCGCTCCGCTTTGTAGACCAATTCCTGCACGCGGTTCTCGCCAAAGTCTCGTTGACCTGCGTCGTAGGCTGCCAGGAGGTCTTCGTCGGGCTTGGTCTTGCCGACAGCCACCAATTGCACCTCATGGCCGGCCTCCTGTGCACGCTCGTCCACTTGGGCTTGCATGGCGAGTAGATTGTCCTTCACAGGGTGACGGTTCGTCATGGCGCGTCGTTGAATTCGTGGATGAACAAGGCGCTTCGAATTTTGGGTTCCACCCACGTGCTTTTCGGAGGCAGGGTGCCTTGTGCGTCGGCCACGGCTCGGATGTCTGAGAAGGGAATGGGGTGGATCAGCACGAGGATGCGGTCTGGGTGTGCAGCCGCCTGCGCCTGCCAGCCTCCCTCAGGACGATGCGGTTCAGGCAGGTGTCGGAGACGCTTGTCGTGGCGCGCGTCGGCGATCCCCAGGATGTTGTCAAGAAGATGCACGTTGACCCAGTCGGCGTCCGTTGCAGCTTCGCAACCTGGCCGTCGGGTGAGCGTCCAGGATTCCCCTTGAAGGGCCACGGTGATTTGCCCAGGCTCGGTGGGGACAGCACATCCATGTTTGGACGGTTCCACGGTGCACACCCCTCGAAGGGATTGGAGGGCTTCGTGCCAGCGTTCACGCGTCATGGGGATGCCGCGCACTTCCTTGTGGAATCCAAGAATGGTAAGGTCTTCTTCGGGCACGACCAAGGCCAAAATGTGTTTCGCGCCTGGCAAATCGGGCCGGGCTTCGTGAAGCCTGTGCGACGAAGCCAACCTGTGGTGGCCATCTGCCAGGTAGAGGACATCTTCGCGGCCCCATGTGTCTGCGAAGGCTTTGCCCGAAGGGCTGTGCACAGGCACACGCCAAATCTCGTGCCGCACTCCATCTGCCGTCATGAAGTCGGTGTGGGCAGGGTTGAATGTGGTTTCCGCCAACACCTTGTTGTCCGCTTGAGCTTGGATGGTTCCTTGTGGCTTGGCGCACAACACGGGTTCTGCATGGAAGCCCACAGCGTCCAGGAACGCGGTGAACAGAGCTTCGCGGGGGGCCAGCGTTTGTTCATGCGTGCGAAGCCCACCTTCAGCACAGCGAGTCAGGTCCAGATTGCAAACCACGCCAGTCCAAACGCGGTCTGCGGTGGATTGCCTGTACACGAGCCACTCTGGCTCCTCGGCCTCGACCAGCCAACCCTTGGATTTGAAGGCGTCATACTCTGCACGGACTTTCTGGAAAAACGCACCGGTGCCTCTGGACGTGTCGACGTCCCCTGACGTGTCGGGATTGATGACCTGGATGTATGAATACGGGTTGTGCTTGAGCTTGTCCCGAAGCTCGTCTTTTTGGTAGCTCAAATACGACCGCGACGCCACCAAATGCGCCATGTGTCGCGGTGGGGTCACCGCGGCCAAGGGCGTCATCAGGGGGCGACGTTCAGTCATGCAAGAGCTTCAATTTGTGCAGCCAATTCAAGGCCGATGCGGTCTTGGGCTTCTCCCGTGGCTGCACCGATGTGCGGGGTCAAGGCCACTTTGGGGTGGGCCAAGAGGTCGGCACGCGGAGCGGGTTCTCCGACGAAGACGTCCAATCCAGCCCCGGCGATTTCACCCGCGTCCAAAGCCGCCATCAGCGCGTCTTCGTTCACAGATCCACCACGAGCGGCATTCACCAAAATGGCGTTGGCCTTCATGGCCTTGAGCTGAGCTTCCCCAATCACGGCGCTGCCGTCGGCCTGGGCGGGAACGTGGATGCTCACCATGTCGGCGTTTGTCAACAGGTCCTCGAGGCTGTGCAGGGGACAATCAACGGTCAATGTTTGGCCCCCCACGGTCAGCTCGACCTGGCCATGGTCCACAAATGGGTCGTGTGCGATGACGTTCATGCCGCAGCCTAGGGCGTAGCTGGCCAGGGATCGACCGATGCGTCCGAAGCCCACAATCCCAAGGGTCTTTCCACGCAATTCAGTGCCTTTGCCGTAGGCTTTTTTCAGCGTTTTGAATTCCTCTGCGCCACGCCCGGGCATCTGGCGGTTGCTGTCGGCCAGAAAGCGTGCGCAGGAGAAGAGGTGTCCCATGACCAGTTCCGCCACACTCTGCGAGCTGGCTGCAGGTGTGTTGAAGACGGTCAAGCCTTTGCCGCGGGCGTACTCCACGTCGATGTTGTCCATGCCGACCCCGCCGCGTCCAATGAATTTCAAATTGGGGCAGGCGTCGATGAGGGGTTGACGAATTTTCGTGGCCGACCGCACCAGCACTCCGTCGATGGCGTGCTCGTGGATGAAGGCTTCGAGTTGGTTTGCGTCGACAAAATCGGTGTGCAAAGTGTGTCCGGATGCGGTCAATGCAGCAGCACCTGAGGGGCTGATTCCGTCGTTGGCGAGGATGTTCATGATGTCAAGGATTATCCGTGGGTGCGTTCAAATTCTTTCATGACGTCGACCAACACCTGGACGCTTTCCAGGGGGAGGGCGTTGTACATGGATGCTCGGTATCCACCGACGCTTCTATGGCCTTTCAGTCCATTGATGTTGGCCTTGTTCCACGCGTCGTCAAACGTCGCGGCGTGGCTGTCGTCCACCAGGCGGAAAGTCGCGTTCATGTGGGAACGGCTTCCGATTTGGGCGTGGCCTTCAAACAGGGGGTTGCGGTCAATTTCGCCGTAGAGCAGGCCCGACTTGGCTTCGTTGCGTGCTTGGATGGCCTCCACGCCTCCCAGGGCTTTGAGCCAACGAAGGGTGAGCAACGTGGTGTACACTGAGAACACCGGTGGTGTGTTGAACATGCTGTCCTTGCCCAGCTGCACTTCCAGGTCCAGGTAAGAGGGGATGCTCCGCCCGGTTTGACCGAGTCGTGCACGGTCCACTGCATACATCACGGCCCCTGCAGGTCCCATGTTCTTTTGGACCCCTCCATAAATCAAGGCGAAAGGTTCCGGGTCGAACCTTCGACTCATCATGTCGGAGCTCATGTCGGCCACCAAAGGCGCGGTGGTCTGTGGCATGTGGGCGTATTGGGTGCCGAAAATGGTGTTGTTGGTCGTGATGTGGAGGTAAGCGTTGTCTCCGTCGACGTCCGCCACTTCAGGAATGTGGTTGTATTTGTCGTCTTTGGACGAAGTCAACACATTCACGCGTCCCGCGTGCTTGGCTTCTTTGATCGCCTTGGCGGACCACGTCCCTGTGTCGGCGTAGGCTGCTTGCCCCCCCTCAGGCAAGAAGTTCATGGCGGCCGTCAAAAACGCCAAGCTCGCCCCGCCCTGGAGATACAAGATTTCGAAGCGGTCAGGCAACTCCAGCAATTCTTTGGTCAACGCCCTGCACTCCTCCATGGCGGCGACGAAAGCCTTGCTTCGGTGTGACATTTCTACCAAAGACAGACCGTGGTTGTCCCAAGACTTCACAGCTTGGGAGGCCTCTTCCAACACTTCTTGAGGCAAGATGCAGGGGCCTGCAGAAAAATTGTGCACGTGAGACATGATGGGCGGATTAAAGTTGAATCAAAGGTCAGAAATGGCGAGGACTGGGCGCGCAAATTGACATGCTGAGTTTTCCCAAGAATGGGGCGCGTTTGTGGAGAACGAAGGCAAGAAAAAAGGCACGCAGGAGCGTGCCATTATTTCGGGGGCATCGTCTTTTTGAGGAAGACGGATCATTCGCCAGCGGCGAACGCCTTGATTTCGTCGCCAAGCGGGTCGGCGCCACTTCCAAGTGCAGCCACCAATTGCCCCTCGCCATCGACAAGGAACTTGTGGAAATTCCACCGCACTTTGTGGTCTCCCGAGCCGTTGAGGGCTTCCTGGGTCAACCAAGCGTAGACGGGGTGTTGGTCATTGCCTTTGACGTCCACCTTGGACATCATCTGAAAACTCACGCCGTAGTTTCTGGTGCAGAACTCCCGGATGTCGGTTGAACTTCCAGGCTCTTGCATGCCGAATTGATTGCATGGGAATCCAAGGACGACCAAGCCCTTGTCCTTGTACACGTCATGAAGTTCTTCGAGCGGTTTGTATTGAGAGGTGTACCCACAGCGTGAAGCAGTGTTCACGATGAGCACGCGCTTGCCCTTGAGTTGGTTGAAATCAAAGTCGTCGCCTTCCAAGGTGGTGGCGCTCAGGTTGTGGAAAGATGCCATGCCTGGGGTGGGGTTGTGCCAAGTGTTGGTGTTGAAGCCCTTCAAGGCCATGAAGCCTGTGGCGCCGAGGACCAAAGCGCCTGTTGCGAAAAGGGTAGTCATGTTCATCAAGGGAGGAACGCGCGGAAATGTCGTTTTGTTCAATGCAACCAATGCTGGCGAAGTCTTGCGCTGGGGAGCTTTGAAGCCACCACCTGGCGAAGGGCCCCTTGTGGGTCCAGCTCTCGGGGCAAACTGATGCTTGGGAACATCATCATCACCGCCAAGGCCAATCCGACCGAAAGGACAGATTCAGCCCACCACGTCCAAGAAAGGAGGGCCATGGGGAGGACGACCACCGTCGCGAGAACCACCCCGCCACGCAGAGTGCTGGCCAATGGAAGGGGTTTCAACTTCAACCGAACCGACATCCAAGCCGTTGTCAGCATCCATTGAAGCACCGACGCCGCAACCACAGCCCACGCCGCGCCCACGGTGCCATATCCTTGCTCCAGATTCCACCAAACGCCGGCCGAGATCGCAATCAGGAACACCACTTTGATGGCGATGCCTACGTTGAGGCCGTCGATCGCCCTCATGTTGGCGTCGCCCAATTTGGTCAATGCGCGGAACGCCACCGCCGCAAACAGCACTTCTGCAATGGCCGTCGATTCTTCAAATCGGGGCCCGAGGAACAACCATGTGACGCCTTCCGCCTGCCACACCAAGGCCGCGGTGAGCGGCAACGTGGCAAGGGCAATCAGGTGCATGCCTCGGAGCGCGACCCGTTGCATTTCAGGAAGGTTGTCTTGCAGGCTGGACAGTCCGCTGAACAGCACGCTGTCGCTGAGCTTTCCCAACACGGTGATGGGTTGTCCCATCAGGTGGACGGCTCGGTCGTACATGCCCGTTGCGCGTGTGCCGAGAGATTCTCCCACCCACCAAAGGTCCACCTTGGAAGCGGTGTAGGTGAGAAGATTGAACACCGTGCTTCGTGTGCCATAGCCCAGCAAAGAGGTCAGTCCAAGGCGGTGACATCCCAGAGACACAGGGATGCGGGCGAGCCAGATGTACCCGGCACTGAGTACGAGGTTTTGGACCAGCAGGGCCGCGACATACGCCCAAATGCCAGCGCCCGCGAACGCCATGCCAAGGCCTACAATCAGATTCCCCACGACCATGCCCGTCAGAGCGCACTTGGTCAGGGCCTTGAAATTCATGTCGCGGACCAACAAACTCCTTGACACCACGCTGAATCCCGAGATGACGAAGCTCAAGGAGATCCAGCGCAGGACTGGCCGGAGCACAGGGGCCTTGTAATGTTGCGCAAACTCAGGCGCAGCGATGTACATGGCTGCGAAAAACAGCAGTCCAAGCACAGCACTGAACCACCACGCAGAAGCCACATGCCGGGGCGTGAGTTGGGGGAACTGAACGAGCGAAGGTCCAATGCCGACTTGGGCGAAGATTTCCACGACGCCCACCACAATCAAAGCGAGGGCCATCACTCCGAAGTCTTCGGGCGCGAGCAAGCCCGCGAGGATGCGGATGTAGACAAGCTGCAGGACTACCTGCAGCAACACGTTGAAGCTTTGCCAGCTCAGCGAAGCCCCCCACGAGGGCGTGCGGCCCTCCGGGGTCATCAGCGGGCGATGCTGACGGCGCGACGTTCGCGAATCACGGTGATTTTGACCTGACCTGGGTAGGTCATTTCATTCATGATGCGCTGGCTGATGTCAAACGACAGCTGGTCGGCTTGGTCGTCGCTCACTTGGTCGCTCTCCACCATCACGCGGAGTTCACGGCCCGCTTGGATCGCAAAGGACTTGGTGACCCCTGGGTACTCCAGGGCCAGGTTCTCCAGGTCACGCAGTCGTTGGATGTACGCTTCTACCATTTCGCGACGTGCTCCGGGACGTGCGCCACTGATCGCGTCGCAGACTTGGATGATGGGCGAGAGAAGAGAAGTCATTTCAATTTCGTCGTGGTGTGCCCCGATCGCGTTGAGAATGTCTCCCCGCTCACCCGCTTTCTCTGCGAGCTTCATGCCCAAGAGTGCATGTGGCAATTCGCTTTCTTCGTCGCTGACCTTGCCAATGTCGTGGAGCAAGCCGGCGCGTTTGGCAGCCTTGGCGTCGAGGCCCAATTCCGCGGCCATGGTGGCGCAAAGGTTCGCCACTTCGCGGCTGTGCTGGAGCAAGTTTTGACCGTAGGAGGAGCGGTACTTCATTCGGCCCACCATGCGGACGAGCTCGCCCTTCATGTTGTGGATGCCCAAGTCAACCACGGTCCGCTTTCCTGTCTCGGCGATTTCTTCTTCAATCTTCTTGGTGACCTTGTTCACCACCTCCTCAATGCGGGCAGGGTGGATGCGGCCGTCGGTGACGAGTTGGTGCAAGCTTAGGCGTGCAATCTCGCGACGCACGGGGTCGAAGCAGCTCAGGATGATGGCCTCTGGGGTGTCGTCCACGATAAATTCCACACCGGTGGCGGCCTCCAGCGCCCGGATGTTGCGGCCTTCTCGTCCGATGATGCGGCCTTTGACATCGTCATTCTTGATTTGGAAGACTGAAACACTGTTCTCCACGCTGTGCTCGGTCGCGACGCGCTGGATGGTCTGGATGACGATTTTTTTCGCTTCTGCGTTGGCCTTCTCCTTGGCCTCATCGATGATGTCTTGCGCTTGCGTGGCGGCCATGGCGCGGGCCTCTGACTTCATCTGCTCGACCATGCTGGACTTGGCCTCGTCTGCGGTCATGCCACTAAGCTTTTCCAAGGCTTCAATGGCCTTGCTGTGGTCTGTGGCGAGATCTTGTTGCTTCTTTTCCAAAGCACCCAGGCGCTGAGTCAGCTTCTCTTGGTCTTTGTTGAGTTGGCGCTCGGCATTTTTGTTCTGATCGAGTGAACGCTGGAGGTTGTTCTCAGTTTTTTTGAGGCGCTCTTGTCGCTCGTTGAGTTTGCGCTCGAGGTCCTTGCGTTGATCGGCCTGCTTTTCCTTGAGTTGGCTGAATTTTTCTTTGGCCTGGAGGATTTTCTTTTCCTTGATGGATTCGCCTTTCAGTTCGGCTTCGCGGACAATGCCGTCTGCTTTGCCTGTCAGGACGCGCAAGAACAAAAAGTAGCCTGCGCCTCCTCCAAGAAGCAATCCAGCTGCTGCTGCAATGATGGGTGACATGTTGTCGTGGGGTTCAATTCCGTCATCAACGGTCGAGCGCGTCGTGGATGCGTTGCAGAAGGGAATCGATGTCGCCTTGAGGCCAATCTGGTCCAGGTTCCCCACTGCTTGTCACATTGAGGGGCTTTTGGGTCTTGGATTGGACGGCGATTTGAAGGGCGGCCATGGCCATGAGGTCGATCCTGTCGGTGATCGCGTACTGGCGCTTGAGGTCGCTGATTTGCTTTTCCACAGCGGCTGCGGCTTCACGCACGGCTTGCACTTCCTCTGGGGAAAGTGTCAAGGGATAGGTTCTCCCTCCGATTGTGATTTCGAGCGTTTCCATGGTGTTCTTCACGCTTTGAGCAGCGTGATGCATTCGTCGATTTCTTCCACCAACGCGTCCAATTCCTCGGCGCTCATCGCCGGTTCAGGGGTGGGTTGGGGTTGAGGTAGGTTGGTTTCACGGACCATTTCCACTTCCTGCAGCTTCGTTTGGACTTTCTCCAGCCTCGCATTCGCCTCGTGCAGTTCGCCCCTCAGGCCGGCATGGGCCTCGAGCAAGCGTTCCACGGCGTGGAGCAACGTCGTCAGTTGAGTTTGGGAAAAGGACATGGTCGTGAGTCCTAACAAAAGTAAGGGAGTGCTCGGGACTTTGGTCGGATTGCCCCATGTAGTTTTGCAACATGCGGACGTTTGAAACACAAATTGGGAGGTTCAAGGCGGGTTTTTCTATCTGTCACATGTTGTGTGTGTTGGGTGTTTTTTCTTCGAGTTTTTCTTTGGGTCAAGATTCCCAAAGGCAGCGCGCGCAGCAATTCAAGGCAACCCACGATTGGACGGACCCTTTGACGGTTCCTTTGGTCTTGAGTGGCAACTTCGGAGAGCTCCGGGGCAATCACTTCCACACCGGCCTCGACATGAAAACCCAAGGGAGAGAGGGTTTGCCTGTTCTCGCCGCCACGGATGGCGTGCTGGCCCGCATCAAGATGTCGCCATGGGGTTATGGCAACGCGCTGTACCTCGAAGGGCCAGATGGCATCACGACGGTGTACGCCCATCTCCAGAGGTTTGCCCCTAAGTTGCAGGCGTGGGCAGTGGAGCGCACGTACGCGGGGAGATCCCTGGGGTTGGACGCCATGCCCCCTGCCTCGGCGGGGTTGACATTCCAGGCTGGCGACACCTTGGGTTGGAGCGGCAATTCCGGCGGAAGTGGCGGCCCTCACTTGCATTTTGAAGTGCGTGATACGCCGTCCCAACACCCTCTGAATCCATTGCAAGGCTGGGTGACCAAATCGGATTCGCGTCCCCCGTCGGCACCGTCGTGGTGGCTGGAATCCGAGCGCGGCTTGGTGTCCATTCCCGCCAGGGGTGTCGACACCGTGGTGGTCGATGGCGAGATCCGTATTTCCATTGAAGCGTACGACCGGTTGGACGGCGCGTCCAACATCTGTGGAATCCACAGGCTTGACGCGCTCTTGAAAGACAGCGTCGGCGACGTTCTATGGAAACATCGATTTGGCTTGGATGAATTGAATTTTTCGGTAAACAAAGACATGAATGCGCACACCCTTTTCCCCGTGTGGTCGCGTGAACGAGATCAAGTGCATCGGATTCACCGCCTCCGTGGCAACCGACTGGACATTTATGCGGAAGGTGCAGAGACGGGCATCGTGGCATTGGACAGCGGGGAGGTGGCCACCTTGGTGTGCACTGTCTGGGACGTGGAGGGCAACCAGACAGAACGGATCTTGGTGCTGCAGGGCGGGCAGTCGACGCTCACGTGGGCAAACGTGGAGTCCGATTTGGAAACACCTCAGGCGGTGTCGGCCAGCGAGACACGAACATTGTCTGCTCCACAGGCCAAGTTGACGTGGGACAAACAGACGTTTTTTGAGCCAACCACGCTGGGCTGGCGCACAGATTCAACCGGGATGTCGGCCTTTGTCTGGCCAGAGTTTGACGCATGGAGAGGCAAAGTGAATGTGGAATGGGCGTTGCCCAGCCCCGAGGTCGTTTGGGGGATGAGCGGAGCGGCCTTGCCGCAAGACGAGTTGCCTGGGTCAAATTGGGTGGCGGTTCAAGAGGTGGACGGCCAAATCAAGAACGTCGTCGCCGCACAAGTCCGAGCAGGAGCTTGGCACATGGCTCTGAACCAGGGTGGCGCTTGGCGCATGGTGCGAGACACGGTGGTGCCCGCGGTGATTCCGTACCACAGCGGCACTCCGATCGTCGAGGGCGGGGATGCGGTTTGGTTTGTGGAAGACCTTCTCGCTGGGGTGGAAGCGTTGACGCTGACCATTGGTGGTCAATGGGCGCGCCTTGTGTGGGACCCCAAGCGCAACATGGTCACCTACGAAGCCACAGACGGCCGACACCCGTCAGGATCACCTGTGCAGGTGGAGTTGAAGGTGATGGACGGAGTGGGAAACACCTCGGCTTGGGCTGGGACGTTGATCTGGCCTTAATTCAGCCGTGATTTCGGGTCAGCGGGCCATCCGAGATTCGATCATGCTGTAGTCCAAGTAGTACAGCGCACGAACCGAAAGGGAGTTTGTGAAGCCTTCGTCCAACATGGATTGCCAGTTGCTCCAGTAGCTTTCGGGCAGGGCAGCACCGGCCTCATTCAAGGTGTTCTTCCACACCACACTCAACTCAGAGCCGGGCGAGAAAATCCAGCGGTAAACGAGGTCGACGCTCCAGGCGTTGTAATTCACGTCGTAGCGTGAGGTTAGGTCTTGGTTGAACAGCTCCAGCGACGCGAAGAGGTTGGGGTCGTCGATGAAGTTCAAACTGCCATTCTCTTGCAATTCGAAAAAGCCGTGGTAGTCGACCACACTCCAGTAATGCCGAATGCGCGCCGACAGGCTCGAGGTGGGTGTGAAGATGTAGCTGGCATTCAAGACATGCGTGTGGCTTGTGTTTTCGCGTTGCCCAAACAAACTGAGCTGCCCGTTGTCGACCACATCCACCCAGCCGCGTTCGTTGTGGCGGATTTGCCAGCTCCACACGTAATCGGCGCTGAGTCGGTCGTTGAACCGGAACCTAGGCGCCAATCGAATGAACGACTCTTGCCAGTCGGGCATGTCCGGTCGGACACGTCGCTTGACGAACCCGTCGAGCGCCACTTTTCGCCGGTAGTCGGTGGACGTCACAAACTCTGCCGACGTCCATCGAGGCGTGGCGAACGGGAGTCCGTCCAACCGGGAGGCAAACCAATCTTGGCCTTCCAGGGGCTGGCCTTCAAATCCAAGTTTGTTGAACCAGAAGGTTTTCGTCACGGCGGCCCATTCCGCCACCCAGGTCCAGTTGCTGTAGGCGCGTGGGGCATAGAGGTGGTTGATGTTGGTGTTCAGGTTCCACCACATCCTGTTGAACGCCCCAAACGGCTTGTAGACGCCGTATTCCAAATCCAGCCAAGTCACGATCTCGTTGGGGGCCGCCAGATAGCCCAGGTCGTTGGGGTTGTAGGATTCCGACTCGCGGTAGTGGCCCACTCTGCCTCGAAATTGGCCGGAAGTCTTCGCCAGATTCAAGCCCCAACGGTGACCTTCATCGTGGTTGGCGGAGTCGCCTTGCGCCATGGAGTTTCGTGCGGCGCTGCCGCCCAGTGCCCAGCTGTTGTCCTCGTTCCGGAAGGAATAATCCACCCCTTGAACGTAAGCATCACG